>JASFZD010000064.1:0-28552 GCA_045046645.1 Sulfurimonas sp.
ATAGAGTTAGTTACTAACCATACAAACAAAGCAGTAGAACAAATAATGGGGAAGCAAGACGAGCTGATGAAAGCATTATCAGCTGTTATATTTAAACAAGGAGATAATAATGAAAACACTATTAGATAGCATAAAAGAACACGAAGGTTTTAGTGGAAAACCATATAAAGATAGTAAGGGAATACCTACTATTGGTTATGGAACAAAGTTACCGTTGTCTAAAAAAGAAGGTGAAGATATACTAAAGAGTAGATTGAACGGTTATCAAAGTAAGCTGCTAGAACTTAGACCGTTTGTTGCTAATCTTCCAGAGGCTATTCAAAGCGTTCTCTTCGAGATGTCATATCAAATGGGTGTTGGCGGGTTACTAAAGTTTCACAAAACTTGGACATTTATAAAGAGTGGAGAGTTTGAAAAAGCTAGTGTTGAAATGCTAGATAGTCAGTGGGCTAGAGACGAGAGTCCTTTGAGAGCTTTAGAGTTGAGTGAGATTGTAAGGGCTACATAAGAGTGTACCGTTTTTGTACCGTTTTATTGCAATAAAATTTCAATAAAACAAGGAATAGTGTTGTCTGATGAAGCGATAACCCCTAAATTTAGGAAAGTAAGCTGAAACAATATCTAAAGTTTATTTCTCGCTTAATTAATTTTGATACGCATTATAGGGTATTTTTATAACATTGTACCGTTTTTGTACCGTTTATCTAAAAATTCCATTTTCATTTTTTCCTTTCGAGGTAAAAAATGTGCATAAATTTCAAGTGTGATTTTAACATTTTCATGACCCAGTGTTGCTGAAACCCACATCGGATCTATATTATTGTTTAACATCACGCTTGCAAATGTATGCCTTGCCGTGTGTAAAGTTCTTCTTTGCATATTCAAATCTTGCAATAAAGCAGTAAATTTAATCAACAAGTGTGAACCTTGGGTATAATGTGACTGCTTAGAGTTTAAAAAAACAAAAGTGTTTTTCATACCTGTTAAAAGTATCTGTTTTTTAAAAAACTCTTTAGCTTGAGAGAGCATTTCAACATCTCTATCACTTGACATAGTTTTTGGTGTTCCAATTGCACCTGCAGATACGGTTTTGTTTATGGTTATTGTATCTGTTTTGAAATCTACATCAGACCACTTTAGTGCAAGTAACTCTCCGATTCTCATACCAGTAAAAAATAAAATCCCTAAAAGGTTTTTAAAATCTCCAAAAGCATTTTCTAAGATTAAATCAATTTCATCTAGTGTAAAAACTTTTACAGACTGTTTTTTTGCAGTCTTTTTAAAAGCAGGAGTGTTTACCATTTTGACTGGATTTACTGCAATATCTCCACTTAGAATATAATCTTGAAAAATCTCAGATAATAAAAACCTTGACTGACCTATGACGGCTTTCCCATTTATACCTTTTTTTTGTATGTAATCCTGATACAGTTTTATATCTATTGGCTTTATCTGCAAAACTGTCTTACCTTCAAAGTAAGGCTTTATGTGGTTTTTAAAAGCAGATTGGTAATTTCTCAATGTACTATTTTTCTTGATACTTGATTCTGAATTTATAAACGCCATAACTAAATCGTTAATCAATTCAGAACTTATGTTTTTTATATTTAAATCACTATCAAAAAAACCATTATTGTACTTTCCTTGAATAATATTTTTGTTTACAGAATTGTATTTCAGTTTAGAAGATTTGAACTTATCATCTATGCCAAAATACAAAACACCATTTCTATTTTTAAATCGTAACTTTTTCATTTACTATCCCTCTTGATAATTTATCTCTAAATTCAAGGATAGCATCTTCATCAAACACTATCATTTTAGCACTTTTATGAAAATAGTGATAGCCATCTTTCAAATAGCCTTGACTCATGTAGTTATTGATAGTTCTTTCAGTTTTACCTAAAAATCTTGCGACCTCTTTTTTTGAAGTAAGAGGAGGTGCAAACTTCGCCATTCTATCTGACATCTGCTTGACAGCTGACAGTAGGTCTGGTATAAGTTCTAGGTTTTCAAATGCTTCTAGTCTCATAATTATTTACTCCTTTTGTTTTGATTTTTTATGCACATGTGACTGTGTGAGTTTTGTAAAAGTTTTCTATCATTTTTCTGCTTTGTTCTTTAGATAACTCTGTTGTCTTATTTTTAGTGTCATCTTCTACTGCTTTTTTGTGTTCTCTGTTTAACTTTTGTTGTGCTTTTATAGTTTCTTGAGATACTTTGTTTCTAGCATGCCTAATCTTAGGTTTTTTAACGCCAGTAACTTTTCTTGCTTCTTTTCTTGCTTTAATCATCACTTTTCTTGAACATCCTCTGCATCTCTTTATGCCTGCATTGCAAGCTTTTACAACTTGAACCGTGTTATTATCTTTTGGACAGTCTGGACAAATTCTAAAGTGCTTTATACAATCCTCTTTGTTTTTTCTCTTTCCTAAGTTACTTTTTCCTACTCTCTTTGCATTACAAGCACCACAAAAGTTAGTTTTTCTTTTTACAGTTAGCATATCAACTTTTCCACAACTTTCACAAACTCTTTTATATCTAACTTTTTCACTCTCTATTTTGGTGTTTGCTTTTTTGAGCCACATTCCAGCAGCAACACCTGCACACTTCTTACAGCGTTTTGATTTTGTGTCATGCGTTGTGTCCCATACACAGCCACAATCTATACAAGTATGCTCATATCTTTTTCTTCCTTTAGTATCTTCTAGTATATCTTGTTTTGTGCATTTCATTTTACTTCCTTTTAGCCTTAAATAAATATTTTCTTACACTATCTCGTAAGCTATCAGCCATAGCATAACTATATGGAGCATAATCACTTATCCCATCATAACTTTGCTTTGTCACAAAACGATCAAGTTTAATAAAATACTCATTTCCAAAAACCGATCGCAACTCTTTGTCAAAGCTATAAGATAAACTCTCTAAAATTGTAGCGACTGCTATTGTTTTGTTCCCTGTGCATTGTTCATCTATTTCTACTAGCTCTAACAGACTGTCTCTGCACACAATAGCCAATTTGGGACGGTTAATATAATCAACTTCCCTAATTTTCTTTTGCAAGAATTGTATAAAGTTAATTACACTTCCTTTTTTTTGCTCTTCTTTGCTCATCACTCTTATCAGCCCTATTGTCTGTGAAGCGATAATTATGCTTATGGCTTCATCTCTCATCTTGCTCTCCTTTTCATTTTATATTTCATTCTATTTATCCTTTACTTTATCCTAAAATGGTATTTCATTCTCATCCATTGCCATTTGTTGTTGTCCTTGTGCATTTTGTTGCGGTTGTGGTTGTTGTTGGTTCTGTTGATACTGTTGATACTGTTGTTGTGACTGTTGTTGTCCTTGAGCATTTTGATAAGTTGGTTGAGGGGCTTGATACTGTTGTTGTGTTTGTCCCTGTTGTTGGTAGCCTTGGTTGCTATTTTGTTCATCAGACTTTCTATCAATAAAACTAAAACCTTTCATTTTTATACCAACTTTGTTATGCTTTTGTCCGTCTTTCTCCCACGATTGAAAATCTAGCGACCCATCTACTAAAATTCTACTTCCTTTACGAAAATATTGATTTACAGTTTCAGCTTGTTTGCCGAATACGCTAACATCGAAGAAGTGAGCTTTTTCTTTCATTTGACCTTGTGCATCTTTCCATTTGTCGTTATACACTATGCCAAAGTTAGCAACAGCCGAACCTGATTGAGAGTACTTTAACTCTATTTCTCGTGTGATTGTTCCTAATATGTGTACGGTGTTCATCTTATTTTCCCTCACTTATAATTTTATTTTCTCGTCTATATTTAGCTTCTTTAGCTTCGGTCTTCTGTCTTTGCTCGTGCATTTTTTGTTTGAATGATTTTTCTTTCATTATTTCTCCTTTCTATTTGTAACAAACTATTTGCTTCATTCCATCTATAAAACCTACTTCTCGTAAACATGGTTTCAAGTTATGCACATGGTACTTCTCATATTCTGTTCTTTGTATGTCTTTAAAAGCCTCTTTAGCTTCTTTTAGAACTTCTTTAAAACTTTTACTAAAACTCATCTTATCTTCTTAAATAATTTATAACGCTCTGCATGACCAAACATAAAAAGACTGATTATCTGTGATTTTCTTAGTATAGATAGATCATCATTTAGCAGGCTCATCCAGTACGCAAAAAGCTTTGTGTTGTAGTATCTTCCTGCGTCTTTTCTACTCATCCTAGACTGTTTTTTATGAATATGAAATTTTTGTGTCCATTTTCCTTTTACAAGTTCAAGCGATTCTTTTTCTTTGATGCATGCTTCACCGTAAGTCAGATTTGAGTTGCTAATACTACTCATCAAAGTGTTTCATCATATAAAAATTATTAAATATATAATCATTGTTATCTAAAATATCATCTTTTTTATATGCCATAAACCACCAACTAACCGCTATAATTGGCAACATTACTAAAATTATTATGATTCCTATCGCTACTATTTCATTCATAATTAACCTTTGTGTGTTATAATTTTGTTCTCAGTTTAGAAAAACCGTTCGGCTAGTTGCTCTAACAACTCTTCGAACTTCTCGAATCCATTTTTAATTTTCCTTGACATCTTTTACAATCCTTCCATTTTTGATACATTATTTAAGAACTTTTTGTTCTTTTTGATATGTTCAACAACATGAAAATATATCTCAGTACTACTTTTCATCGCAGTAAGAATATTAAATATTTTTTCCATATAGTTTGAACTAACTTTTGTAAGTAAAGTGTTCATATTTACCTCTGCATTAATACTAGATTAAGTAAATCATTTAATTTTTCCTTTATAAGTATTTTTTTATTCACGGTGAAACCTTCGCTATAATTATGCTACGAAACAAAAAAATCATCTGCAAAGGCTTCATAATGGATAATCCATTAAAAAATCTTAATCTTAAATGGTGGCATACTGTGTTATTAACAACTTCTTTTTTTATATTTGTACTTTCACTTACTGTTGATATGAAAATATCAGATAATGAAACTATCTCTTTTCTTAGTTCTAGTGTTTTTTTTATGGCGTTGGGAAGCTTTGCAAACCGTGATGGTTATACATTACAACGAAACCAAAGTAAAATAACTCCAGCTGGGACAATATTTTATATAGTTGGTTCATACCTTCTCTATAGAGGTATGTTTTAAACGCCACTTCCTATCATCAAGCGGTCGTACAGATATAGTTATGCCTTAAATCTTAGGTTAGGCTGGTAAGTCAAAGAACATCATCTAATTTGATTAATGAATAATACAATATGTATTCTTAATAATACTTTAAAATAATACATATTGTATTTATTTCTAAGATATAATATTTTTATGTATAATTACAAAAATTTAATGATAAGATTTAAAATAAGTATTGTTTTGTGGATGATTGTGATTATGATTTATTTTTTATATGAAATTTTGTAGAGTTTATGAAGTACATTGGGTATTTATTTTTAATTGGAATTATTATCAGGAACACAATGTGGGATTAGAATATAACAATGGTTACTGTGGCATATGTAAGGAAACCAGAAAGATAGAGAGAAAAACACCAAATCATGTATTGCATTTCCTTATTACTACTGTATTGGGAATTTTTACAATGGGCATTGGTGCATTAATATGGATATTTATTTGGATAGGAGTAAGTATTCGTTTTGGTGGATGGAGATGTTCCACTTGTGGAAGTAGTTCTGTGAAATCTTCTTTTACAATGCCAAACATACCCACTATAATAGCTATTATAATTGCAATCGGTGTTATGTTTGCAATGTTTCAGGCTCGGTTTGGAGACCGCAGTAAATCAAATGCTATTCAAACAAAACAAGAGTTTCAGAAAAAATCACAAAATAGTTTAAATAACACACCCAATGAGTACGAAGTAAACCAGATACGAGATGAGCTTGTAGAAGTTGCAAGAAGTAATGAACTAAATAGTATTAAAAATGCTTACTGGGTATCAAATACATTTACTCTTAAAGCAAAAAAAGGGGTTGATAATCTGTATGGGTTTGCGGACTATATGTGCAGTAATTATGTTAATAGCGGTAGATACGATACAGTTTATTCAGATAAGAAGATTATACATGTTAAAGTTAAAGACTCTTTTGGCATAGCTACTCTCGATACAGCTGACTGCTTCAAAGAGTAGTATTTTAGAAATTAGTATCTACAACTCCAATAACTCGAGCCATTTTTAAATTAGGATAATCCTTTTCATCTACTGCAATGACATCAAAGTCACTGTTTATAGGAACAAGCGAGACAGTGTCCATTTTTTCATTTATTTTATAGCGTTTTATTCCACTTTCTCCATTTAATAAGTAGTGAACAATATTACCGTTTTCTATTTGTCTATTGACATTGCAATATATAATAGAATTATTGTTTATTTTTGGACTCATACTATCCCCTTCAGCTCTTACAGCATACATACCTTCCTCATAAATTGCTTCACTAATAGCAACTTGCTCGTATCCGTTTAAATCATACTCCTGAGGAATTCCGCATGAAGCCAACCCTATAAGGGGAATTGTTTTTAATTTATTTTTATCATTTTCTTCAAATAATTCTGATGGATTAATATTTAATATGTTTGATAGCTTTTGTATATTTTCTTCATTTGGAAATCTTCTTCCATTAGACCAGTGAATAACAGTTCCAGTACTAACATCCATTATTTCAGAAATTATCTTACCCGTTAGATTTTTTTTATCCATAAATTTTCTTAAATTTTTAGAAAAAATACTTGTCATGTGCAAACCTTTGTAAAAATATTATATACATATTGTATCAATAGTATTAATACAATATGAATTATTTTAAAGTAATTTTAATAGTACATATTGTATCATTCAAGTATGAAACGAGAAAATTTAAAAATAGCACTTCAAAATCACTATGACTCTTTGGCTACTATTAACTCTATTTTAAGAGGTATTAGAAGACCAAAATATGAAGTTATTATCAAGTTAAATCATCAACACAAAATTCCATTTGAAGTTTGGGTTGATATTAAATCCTACATAAAGAATGATACAAAACAAGAGCAATTAAAGTCTAATCCAAACCAAAATAAAAAGGCATCGTAATGAATGACTACATGTATAACAAAGAGCCAAAAGACTCAAAACTTTGTAAGCTCATACGAAAAACTATAACAGTCAATCGAAAAAAGCTAGGGCTAGAGTTTCAAGATGTAGCTAATGAACTTGGTTTGAGTGCTGGTACTTTGAGTAACAAGCTAAAGCCATCTATGATGCACAGTGATATTACTCTTACAGAATTCATACACTTTTTAGAGCTTACAGACTCTTTTGAAGCTCTTAGGCACATTGTAAATAAATTTGATTTTACTCTTGTAAAAAATCATGTAAGTGATAAAAGTTCAAATTTTGATCATCTTATAGATGAGCTCAACATAGAAAACGGTGAACTATTTAAAGTAGCAAAAGAAGCTCTTTATGATGATGAAATAGATAACGAAGAGAAGCTTCTTATAGAAAATGCACTTGAAGATGTGATCATAGCAGCGAATGATTTGAAATCACAACTAAAAGGAGCTTAGTATGGCAAACCCATTTATGAAAGGCTCTCAACCTTACAGACTAAACGAGCATTTTAAACAAGGTAAATCACTGACACATGATGAAGCCGTGGAGATGGGAATAGGACGCTTAGCACAAAGAATGCAAGACCTTAAAAATAAGTACTTAGAATATGCAGATTATAGTCCCATCCTGGTTTTAGATGAGTCAAATAATCGTGGTGGTTTAAGAGCTAGATATTTTTACAAAGGTGCTAACTCTCCTTTGCAAAACAAAGACAAAGTAAGAGTTTACTAAATGCAGGATAATCTTTATAACATAGCATTTGAACGGTCGATATTAAGTAGTATTGTTTTTGACCCTATCTTGTTTGAAGAGATTAGTGTTGTCTTAAAGTCTGATGATTTTTATCTGCCCTCTCATGGTGCAATATTTTTAAGTATGGAAGTACTTACTAAATCAAACAAGCCGATAGATGAAGAGTTTATTAAAAAAGAGCTTATAAAGATAAAGGCTTTTGATGAACAAGTTATGCTTGAGATACTATCTGCAAACCCTATATCTAATACTAAAGCTTATGTTGATGAGATACTTGATAAATCAAAGAGTAGAAAGATACTTGCTCTTGCTAGTGGAATTAGAAAACTAATTGTTGAAGATAATGCAACGAGTGATACAGCAATAGCTGAGATAGAAACGCAACTAATAAAGTTAGATAGTAGCTCAGATATAGATATGCCAATAGATATGAATGTAGCTATAAATCAGTTTAATACTATGACACCTCCGCCTCTTATCAAAACAGGGCTTCGTGCTATAGATACTATGCTCTGTGGTGGTATCGAATCGGCTCAGCTTATACACATAGGTGGAGAGAGTAATGTGGGTAAAACTTTGCTTACAAAACAGATACTTAAGAACATAGCGGACCATCACAAAACACTATTTTTTAGCTTTGAGATGCCTAAATGGAAAATAGCAAAACAACTCGCAAACTCTAACTTTAATAGACAAAATTACTTTATAACAGACTCACAGATGATGGGAAATGACATCAGTGATGTGAGTCGTATGATAAAGAGAATGAAGCGAAAAAAAGATATACGATTTGTCGTTATTGATTCTAAGATGAAACTTAGTAACAATCACTACAAGGGTAACAGCAGTGTAGAAAAGATAAGTGAAATAGATGCAATACTTGCAAGACTATGTCAAGAGCTGGATATAGTTATATTTATGATCACACAGCTTAGCAAAGAAGACCAGCGAAATGGAACAATGAGTGGGTATAACTCTGGTCTTAGTGACTATGAAGCTGATATGAAGATACTACTAAGCTTTGTAGACGGTTCTAAAGATACTCGAAGAAAGATACAAGTGATGAAGAATAGACAAGATGTTAGCTTTGAGCCTGTGACATTAGTACTAGATACTAAAACTCTTGAGTTTATGAGTGTACATGTAACAGAAACAATATACGATTCTAATCTTCCTTTTAGTGGTAATAAGGTAAATGAAACTTACAAACCAAAAGATATGCCACCTAAACCAAAACCAATAGATGAAGATATGTCTATATGTATAGAAGGGGGTCAATTTTTATGAGAATGAACTATAAGATGTATCCAACAGACTATATTCAAGAGTTGAACTCTAGTCGTGGTGTTGCTGGTCGGAAGAAGTCTAGGGCATTTATGGAGTACTTTAACGACATGCAACATGGAGACCATAATGCCAGTAGGTTTTATGCAAAGAGCTGGGATGTAAGTAATTCAACAGCACATGTTTGGATAGATGACTTTAACAAAGAAATAAAACTATTTAACTCACATTGGGAGTTAAAAAACAAACAGCATTATAGCTATGCAAAAAATCAAACCGAGCAACAATCAAATAGCAATCGAGCAGAAATACAGCCTATAAGCACCAACGGTACGGACTTTGAAGAAGTTAGCCGAACAGCAATCGAACAGCAATCGAGCAAAGCTCTTAATAACTATAATAATAATAAAGCAAATTTCTTATTTGATAGAGATTTTAATGATTTATATTTTGTTTATAGTCGTAACACTAGATTTGTTGGTAAGAAACAAGAAGCCTATGATGTATTTGTAAATACTGATACTAATGTTGACTTACTTAAATTGGCTTCTATGAAGTATCTACATGACGATGCAGTAGATAGACCAGTCGGTATTAAGAAGTTTTTAGAGAATGAAATGTATATTCCTTACTTACCAAAGTATATGAAAGTTAAAAGTAATGATAAATGGTATCAAGGCATTTATGATGATAAGACATTTGAATTTAAAGCAGCTGATGGCAGTTCATTTGGAACAATAGAACCTAAGCTCATGGTTGAATTGTTTGAGAAGAAAGAACTTATATATCTAAAAGGATTGGAATGTTAAATACAAATAAAGTTGTTGAGAGAGTAAAAGAAGTTTTAAAAGATGAGTACAGGACTAAAGTACTTGATAAGAATGTAGCTTATGAACTAGGGATGTCTATCTCAAGATTATCTAGCATAAAATCTCGTAGTTTAGTTCCGTATGATGAGCTAACTACTTTTTGTATAAAATACAAAGTAAATACAAACTGGCTATTCTTTGGTGTTGGAATAATGGAGATGGATTATGCCAAAGAAGATATGTAACACGCCTGCTTGCAATGAACTCGTTAGTATGAATGAGAGATATTGCACTGTGCATAAGATAGTATATAAAAAAGATAAAAAAGAGATAAATAAAAAGTATGATGAAAAATATAGAAATAAAAAACATAATAAGTTCTATCACTCAAAAGGGTGGAAGAACACAAGACTATTAGTGTTAAAAAGCTATGGTGGGCTTTGCCTAAGATGTTCTAAGAATGATTTAACAGTTAAAGCTGATATGGTTGACCATATCATACCTCTGACAAAAGATTGGGAACAAAGACTAAATCGTAACAATTTACAGCCACTTTGCTATATATGTCACAACAAAAAAACAGCAGATGATGTTAAGTTATATGGGGGGCGGGTATGATTACTACAATATCTACCCAGCAAGAGACCGACTCCCTCTCTACTTTTAACAAAATCTACTTTTTAGGGGGTGGCTATTTTTGTTGTTACTTACTTGTTTTTTTAAGTTTAGGGGAAAGTTTTTTGAAACTTAAATGGGGGGACTGATTATGGCTAAAAATATTGATTGGGAATTTATTAGAGCTGATTTTGAAGAGACTACTAAATCTATTCGTTTGATTGCTCGTGAAAATAATATTACTCATGGGGCTATTCAAAGGATGGCGAAGTTGAATAAAGATGATATATGGTCTAAGTTTGACCCTGCTAGTGTTATAAATGACAAGGCTCTTGTTGCGAGCAAAAATCCTATACTTAAAAAAGTGGCACTTAGAAAAATTAAAGAGATCAAAGAAGTACTTGGAGACAATTTATCTCCACTTGATGAACCTTTGATTGTTATATTTGCTAAAGCATATGAAAATTGGATTGAATTTCAGATTGACATTGAAGAAGAGGGTGCGATTGCAATTAGCTCCAAAGGAAGTGAATATATTTCCGCTTTAAAAAGTTTGTCTAAAATGGAAGAGAAAACTTTAACAACAATCTCTAATCAACTTGGGTTATCTATATCTTCACGCATAAGAATGGGAATGCTAACGAAGTCTGACCAGCCAGGGTCTTCACTATTTGATTTAAATGTAGAAATTAATGAGTATGATTTAGATGTGTAAAAATCAAAAAGTAAACAATCGTATACTGCAAATAAATGACAATAAAAAGAGGAAATATCATGGGAACAATACAAACCAAAAAACAAAGCTTCATAGAGGCTAATATAAACACTTTTGTTGGCTTTTTGGTGTCGTTAGTACTTGCTTACTATATTTTACCGCTGTGGGGATTTAAACAAGGAATAGTAGCCTCTTTAGAAGTAACAATCATTTACACTCTTGTTTCTATTGTAAGAAATTATATGATTAGAAGATATTTTGCTTTAAAGAGTGCTTTATGAATGCCACAGAATTAAAAAAAGTTGTACTATTTTCGGCATTACTTTTCACAAAAGATGAGATAAGGTTAGCAATGATGGACGATAGTGAAATGAAGAATTTTGATAGTGCTTTTGCTAGGGGGTGGATAAATGAGCAGTATGAGATAAGAAAAGCATTGTTTACTGCAGCTAAAACTGGAAATGTATCTGCTCAAAAAGAGTGGATGGCTCTTAGGACTAAATTGGATTTAGATGCAAAAAGAAAAAGATAAACCATACTATGAAAAAACATTTACACGACACCAAAATGATTTAAAAGCAGTAAGCTCAGGCTCTCGTGATGATATTAGATTTAACAAAAAGTTAGGTATTGCATATATAACTATTATTGAGAAACTAAAGCATTTTGAGGGTGAACTCTCTGGACAGTTTATCTCTCTTGAAAATTGGCAAAAAAAAGCTCTTGCTATAAACTTTGGATGGCAAAAAAAACGACTTAACAAAGATGGAAAACCACTTCTAAAAAATAAAAAAGTGCAATGGATTAGAAGATTTAATACTGCTTTTTACTTTTTAAGTCGTAAAAATGGCAAAAGCTTGATGGCTTCTGGTGTTGGCATTGCTGAATCAATATTGACTATCGAAAAAGGAAATCAAATCGTTTCTTTTGCAACAAAAAAAGATCAGGCAAAAATCGTATGGAATGGTTGTAAAAAAATGATAGAGTCTAATAAAGAGTTAAGGAAAAAAGTTACTGAAGCCTATTCTACATTGATTGTTAATCCAACAGACACAAGTATTAAGTCTTTAGGAAGAGATTCAAAGTCCGAAGATGGGTTAAATGTTGGTTTAGGTATTGGAGACGAGATACACGCACATCCAGACCGTGGGATGATAGAAGTTGTAATGTCTTCTCAAGGTTCTAGGATACAGCCTATGATGTTTATGATTACTACTGCAGGATTTAATACTGCTTCTGTTGGTTTTGCAGAGTATGAGTATGCAAAAAAAGTCCTTGATGGGATTATTGAAGATGATAGTTATTTTGCATTTGTTTGTGAGCTTGACAAAGGGGATGACCCATTTGATGAGAGCGTATGGTACAAAGCAAATCCAAATTTAGGAATATCCAAAACCTATGACTACATGAGAAGACAAGCAAAACAAGCAAAACAGAGAACAGAAACTAGAAATAACTTTCTTGTAAAAGATTTAAACAAATGGGTAAATGTTGCAGAGAACTTTATAGAATTTGAGGATTGGGAAGCTTGCGGTGTTGATGAGATAGACTTAAGTGAGGCTATTGGTATTTTACTCGGAGTGGATTTATCAAGGACGGATGACTTTACCGCTCTAGCTACAACTTATTTACTCCCAAATAATCGCTATTATACTACACAGCATTATTATATCCCTGCTAATAATGTAAGAGATAGAGAGAGTGAGCTAAGAGCACCTTTAACTAAATGGATTTTAGAAGGTTATATAACAGCAACAGCAGGGGTTACAATCGACTATGACTATATAAAAAAAGATATACTAAGCAAAATTGATGCTGGAATACAAGAGATTTGTTACGATCCTTATGGGGCATCTACACTTATTAGAGAAATAGAAAAAGAAAGTGAATTTGATGGTTGTGTACAAATTCGTCAAGGCTATCTAACCATTAGTGAGCCAACTTTTAACTTTAAAGATTATATCAAAAATGGCTCATTAATCCATGATAGAAATCCAGTAACGAAATGGATGGTTTCCAACATGATAGTAGTAAGTGATGCAGCAGGAAATATTAAACCAGACAAAACAAAACCAAATAGAAAGATAGATGGATGTGCAGCGATTATAAATACGCTCGCTCGTGTGTTAGCTTTTGAGCCTGAAACTAAAAATATATATGAAAACAGAGAAATTAGAAGCGTTTAAAGTATAAAATTACTACAAATTATACAATAAGGTCACCGCTCGTGACATTTTTGCTTTTTTTTAATAAAAAGTAGTAGAGTTTTTGCATGAGAAAATTATACG
Organism: Sulfurimonas sp.; assembly: GCA_045046645.1. Lineage (GTDB taxonomy): Bacteria > Campylobacterota > Campylobacteria > Campylobacterales > Sulfurimonadaceae > Sulfurimonas. The sequence continues at coordinate 13,585 of JASFZD010000064.1, forward strand.
ATTATTACAAATCTATTTTTACAAATGAAAAGAATGAAGTTTCGCAAGCTAGAAATACTGGAACAAGCATTTTTTTAAATGATAAATCATCTATAACACCATCAAATGCTCAAAAAATTGCAACAGTCTTGTCTTGTGTAAATGTTAAAGCTAATGCACTTGCCGTAATGCCCATAAAAACTTATAAAAGAACTACTACTGGCAAACAAGAAGACCATGCCAACCCTTTATATAATATATTAAGATATGAACCAAATACAAATTTAATATCCTCTCTATACAAAAAAATAATATCTCAAGATTTAGATTTGAGAGGTAATCACTACTCTCAAATTGTTCGTAATGGAATTGGAGAAATTGTTTCTCTTTATCCTTTAATTTCAGAAAATATGGAAATTTTGTCAAAAAATGGTAAAAAAATCTTTAATTACAACGGCACTATAATTAAAAACAATAAGATTATGCACCTTTTTGATATTCCAGATAAGACAGGAATCAGAGGAATATCTCGAATAGAGTATGCAAAAGAAACTTTAGAATTTGCAAATTCTACTTCAAAACACGGTAACAAATTGTTTAAAAATTCTGCAATGCCTAGCGGTTCATTTGAGATGAGTGGAGAGTTAAGTGATGAAGCTTACAATCGCTTAAAAAAAGATTTAGAAACTAAATATAGCGGTTTAAGCAATGCAGGCAAGACTTTGTTGCTCGAGGGTGGTTTAACTTTTAAGCCTTTAACGATTTCAAATTCTGATAGTGAATGGCTAGAGTCTCGAAAATTTAACCGTGAAGAGTTATGCGGTATTTTCGGAGTTCCTAGTTCTATGATAAATGATACTGCAAATACTGCTTATGGAAATTTAGAACAGAAATATTTAGAATTTTATAGTGGTACAGTTTACCCACTTACAACAATCATAGAGGAGCAGTTCAGACAGTCTCTTTTAACTCCAACACAAAAGAAAACTACATCTATAAAATTCAAATATAACGCAATGCTAAGGGTTGATATAAAAACAAAAACAGAGTATTACAAAGCACGGTTTAACATAGGCTCTATTTCTCCGAATGAGGTTAGAGCTTATGAAGATGAAAACGGATTTACAGGCGGAGATGAACGATATGTTCAGCTAAATTTAACGACTGTAAAAAACTTAAACAAAGGAATACAAAACAATGGATAAAATCGTAATTGATGGTGTCATCGGTGGCTGGGAAGTAGATTCTAAAAATATTATAAATCAGTTAAATACTAAAACGGGAGATGTTTTAGTATTACTAAATTCGGTAGGCGGTTCGGTCTTACACGGAATATCAATTTTTAATGCTTTTAAAGCTTACAAAAAAGGAACTATAGCAGTACGAATAACGGGAATAGCTGCTTCGATAGCTTCCTATATTGCCTTAGCAGGAGATAAGATAGAAGCATTTGATAACACCACTTTTATGATTCACAATGCTTCTTTACCCGCCTTTAGTGATTATAGAGGACTTAGAAAAGCTGCGGATATTTCAGAGGGTCTGACTTCTATAATCTCAAAAGCTTATATTTCTAAAACAGGAATGAGTGAAAAAAATGTTCGTAAACTTATGGATGATGAAACTTTCTACTATGGAGCAGAAATGCTAGATGCTGGTTTTGTAGATGAAATAATCTCAACAGAAAGTGCTACAAATAAAGCCGAAGCATTATCAGTAGCAATAGAAAGTTTAAAAGCTTGTAACAACGCTATACAGAAAAAAGAAAACGGCTTATCTCTTGAGGCGGTAGCAAAACTACTTCCACAAAAAGAGGAAGTAGTTGAAACTAAAATAAAGGTGGTGGACTTATCCGCTCAACAACAAAGAGCAAGAAAGCTCTCTATTTTAAATAAGGAAATACAATGTTAGAAAAATTAATCGTACAAAGAGTTGCAGCACTCGCAGCAATGACACAATATAATGAGGCACATGCAGAGATGGATGATGCACAAGTAACAGAGTTTAAAGCACTAGAAGCAAAGTTTAACAAAGCAAATCGTGATGTAAAACTTGAGCAAGCTAAAAATGTTTTAGCAAAAGAAGTGATTGATGAAGTAATCATTCCTGATTCTACAAACATACCGAGCCACGCAACTGCTGAATATACTACAGCATTTGATAATTACTTAGCTAGTAGAAATATTACAGAAGCAGTTAACGCAATGACAGTTGGAATTGATGTGGATGGTGGTTTTACAGTTCCAGAGTCTTATCAAAAAACAGTAACTGCAAAACTCAATGCTTTAAGTGCAACTCGTTCAATTTCGAGCGTGTTAGGAACAACATCAACGACAAATATTCCAACAGAGGGCGATGCTCCTACTTTTGCATGGATTGATGAGGGCGGAACTTATGGAGAAACAAAATCAACTTTTGGAAATGTTCAATTGGGTGCTTGGAAGCTCGGAGGAATTATAAAAGTATCTCGAGAGCTTCTTGCAGATACTGCAATTAATTTTGATAGCTATATGGCAGGACAGATAGCAAAAGGTATTGATAAAGCTGAAGCTCCAGCATTTGCAACAGGCGATGGTGCTAAAAAACCAACAGGTTATATGGTAACAGCAGGAGTTGGCTCAAGCTCTACAACTGCGGCTACTGATAGCATCACAGCTGATGAAATTGTTGATATGTATCACGACCTTCCTGATGCGTATAGAAAGAATGCCACTTGGAGAATGAACGGAGAAACTTTTAAAGCTATTGATAAACTAAAAGATGGTCAAGGTAATTACCTTTTAACAACTTTTAGTGATGGGGCAATGCCAAAAATCAAAGGTCGCCCAGTTGTGATTGATGATTCTATTGTTAACTTAGGTACTGGAAATAAGTTTATAGTTCTTGGAGATTTTTCTTTTTATCAAATTGCAGACCGTGGTGCTATGACTATTCAAAGACTTGATGAGCTTTATGCTGGTACTGGTATGGTCGGTTTTCAGGTGACAGTTCGTCTTGATGCAAAGGTAACTATTCCAGAAGCGTTTAATGCTGGACAAAACGCATAAGGCTAAATGATGAAACTTATCCTACTACAGCACCTTAGTGGTGCTAAAGGCACTTTTGAAGTTGGCGAGACTGTAACAGTTAATGATGCAACTGCTTACAGATACATCAAAAAAGGAATTGCTACATTAAAAACAGAAAAAGAATTAAAATCTTTTATGCAAAAAGCTGAGGCTATTGAAGCTAAAGAAGCTACAAAAAAAGCACACGCAAAAGCTATTTTAGAATCTGATAGGTTAAAAGTTGAACTAAATGCTTTGTACGCACAAGTTGTTTTAAAAGAGAGTGAACTAAAAGGTGTTGTTTTAAGAGATGAAGAGATTGTTGATAAGATTGAAACTCTTATCTTAAGAATACAAGAACCAAAAGAATAATTATGCAAGTAGTTCAAACAGTACCTCCAGTTTCAACATCTATTTCATTGATAGATGCTAAAGCATTTTTGAGAATTTTGCACAGCGAGGATGATGCTCTCATTACTGACATTATAAAGTCTGTTGAAGAGCACACGCAAGGTATCTTAAACAGGCAGTTAGAGGTGGCAACTTATGAACTATATACAGATGATTTTATATCAAAACTTCCGAAAAATCCCATAAAAGAAGTTTTAAAAATTGAGTACATGGGTGAGGATGGTCTTTATGTTGAGCTGGATAGTTCTACTTACTATCTATATGAGAGAAATGGAATAGGCTATATTAGTTATGCTTCAATTCCTCTGTTTTTAGAACATAAAAAAGCTATAAAGATAACTTTTACATGTGGATATAACATTGTTCCAGCACCAATAAAATCTTACATGAAAGTAAAAATATCGACTTATTATGAAAATCGTGAAGAGTTTGTTATAGGTGTTGGTATATCAAGATTTAATGAAAGCTTTATAGACAATTTACTTAAACCTTACAGGGTCATGCCGTGAGAGCAGGAAACTTAAAGCATAAGATTATTATTCAAAGCTACAACGAAAACCAAAATGATTATGGTGAAGCTATAAAAGCTTGGAGTGACTTTAAAACAGTTTATGCAAGCATTTTACCATTAAGTGCAAAAGAGTTTTTTAAAGCAGGTATTCAAGACGAAGTAACGCATAAAATCGAGCTTAGATATTTAAAAGATATTAAACCAAAGATGAGAGTTATTTTTGATACTCGTGAGTTTAGTATAGAGAGTGTTTTAAATATTCGTGAAGCAAACAAATCTTTACAGTTAATTTGTACGGAGGTTGTTTAGATGAATGATGTAAAAATTTATGGTGTTGAAGAGATTTTAAGAAAACTCAACAAATTGCCTGAAAAAGTAATGAAAAATGTAGTTGTCGGTGCAATTCGTGCAAGTGCAAAACCTATTATTGAAGAAGCAAAACGGTTAGTTCCCGTGAGGACTGGAAGACTTAAAAAAAGTATTGGAGTTGTAAAAAGAAAAAGTAAAGATAAAGATATAGTTATTTTTTCTATAAGTCCACGAAAAACAAAACATTTAAACGGATGGTACGGTCGGTTTATAGAGGATGGAACTTCAAAAATGGCTCCACACCCTTTTTTTAGACCTGCTTACGAAAAAGAGGGTGAAAACACGATTGAGTTTGCAAAAAAGTATATGCGAAAAAGAATAGATAAAGAGCTTGCAAAATTATGATTGAAAAAGATTTATTTTCATCTCTAAAAACTGTTTGTGACCGTGTATATCCACAAATAATGCCAGAGGATGTAGTCTTCCCTGCGATTGTTTATAGTGTAATTTTTGACGGAACGGAGCAAAGCGTTGCAGGAGAAATCTGTGGAAGAACTACACGATTTCAGGTCGATATTTATTCAAAAAGTTATGGAGAAGTTAAGAGCCTTAAAGACTTAGCAATAGTTAAAATTGTAGCTTTGGATGGTGGAAGTGTTTCGGCACAAGACCTTTATGAAGACAGTATAAAACTGTATAGGCAGTTATTAGATTTTAAAATTAAGGAATAAGAGATGGGAATTAACACTAAAGGTATTATATTAAGTGCAAACAGTAAAGAGGTAGGTTGTTTTCAATCTGTGGGAGATATTGATTTGTCTCGTGATACAAAAGAATACGAGTGTCTAAACAACGGAGATATTGAACTAGCAGTTGGAAATATAAAAGCAGGAGATATTCCAGTTGGTGTAAAGTATGACCCAGCAGATTCTGCAGGAGCTGGAGAGATGGAATTATCTTTTAAAGATGGCACGGCAATCCCCTTTACTGTAGAATTGTCTAACAAAGGCACTACAAACGGAACAACTTTTGCATGGACAGGTGCGGTCGTCACAAATTGGAAAGTTTCTCCAGAACAAAACGGCTTTGTTCTTGCAACTTTTACAATAAAACTTAATGGAGAGCCTACTATAACGGCGGCAGCTTAATGAAGATACAACTTGATTATGAGATAAAAATCGAAGTAAAAGAGGGCAACAAAGTTAAAGAAAAACTCACGATATTTTATCGTGAGTTTACAAAAGTTGAACAAAAAGAACAGGAAACTCTAAGCAAACAGTTTCAAAAAATCTTTAAAAAAGCTCAAAAAATAGAGCGAAAACAAAATTCTTTAACTAAAAAAGCAGAGCTTTTTGAACTAAATAAAGACTATGAAAAAGCACTAAAAGCTATAAGTGAAAGAGAAGAACTTGAAGAAGACTCGGATTCACTAATGGATGAACTCAATGAAATCGGTGGTGGTGACCAAAATGTTTTTCTTGAAACAACTGCTGCAAAAAGATTTGAAACTTTAGTTAGTGGTAAAGACAAAGAGAAGCTTTATGCGATAGGCGAAGTAAAAGGATTTGTTGCCTTAATGCGTAATCTGGATGCAACAAAAGCAGAACTTGAAAAAAAGCAATCTGGCGAGTAGTAGAAGTCCTAAAAGATACTGGGAGCTTTAAAAAGCTTCTATTATTTGAAAAAGTTCTAACAAATATTGCTTCAAATTGTGAATTTAATTATGGAGCGATGGGAAGAACTGGGTACTTGTACGAATCTATTAAAGACCAGCTTAGATGGGGTGGCATAAGCGTTAAAAAATATGTGAGAATAATTTCTCAAATTGGACAAGTTATGTCAATGGACGATGAAGATTATCAAAAACATAAAGTTGAGCATATTGAGATGAGTGATGATGCTATAAACAGTATTTTTTTAAAAGCCTTTGGAGATGGGAAATGAGCACAAAAGTTGGAACTGTTGTTATTGACATAAAAGCCGATACTGCTAAACTTGTATCGGGAATGAATAAAGCAGAAAGAGCTATAAAATCATCAGTTACGAAAATAAAAGTTGGCGTTGCAGGTTTAGCAGTGGCTTATCTTGGTGTAGAAACTGCAATAAAAGTAATGAGTACTGCAATGGATCAAGCACAGCAGATAGTTGATGTTGCTGCAACATTTGAACAATTTAATGCGACTTTACAAACACTAGAGGGAAGTTCCCAAAAAGCAGAACAATCAATGAACTGGATAAAAGACTTCGCCTCTGTTACTCCTTTTAATATAGACAAAGTTACTGCAAGTTTTATTAGTTTAAAAGCTTATGGTTTAGACCCAACGGATGGACTACTCCGAACGCTTGGAGATACTAGTGCGGCGATGGGTAAAGATATTCAAGAAGCAGTCGAAGCTATGGCAGATGCAGTCGTTGGAGAAAATGAAAGACTAAAAGCGTTTGGTATTCGTGCTTCAGTTACAGGAAATAAAATAAAATACTCTTGGACTAATGCAAGCGGAGAAATGCGACAAAAAATAATCTTAAATAATAGTGCCATAATTCAAAGCACATTATCCGCAATTTTTAACTCTAAATATGCTGGTGCCATGCAAATGCAGTCAAAAACTTGGAAAGGGCTAATATCGAATCTTCAGGATAATTGGATGATATTCCAGAGTAATATAATGAAAGGTGGATTGTTTGACTATCTAAAAGCAATTGTAACTGTTGTCGGAGAAAAGCTTTCAAAGGCTCTCGGCACTACTTTAGAATCCAGTGCTATTTTTTCAAAATATATTATCAAAAGTATTAAAGGAATTATTTCTTCACTAGGATATACTTATGATGCACTTGAAACTTTTGGAGATTACTTTACGGTTATTGGGCTTACTGCAGAATTAGCCTTTGAGGGAATAATGGTGGCTGCTATTGGTCTTGGGAGTGGTATTGTAAATATATTTGAAAATATTATTGACGGGATTAATCAAGGTTTCGAAGGATTGGTTAATGGTGTAATTTCTGCTATTAATGGTGTACTAGATATTGCTGCTACTCTTGGTGTTGGTAGTGGTGGGAATATAGGAAGTATTAGTCTTGGTAATATTAATGTGGGTGGAGACTTTTTAAAAAGTTATTCAGATGCTTCAAAGAAAGTATTTCTTCAAACGAGTAAAGACCTAGGTCTTGCTTGGGATGAATTAATGAATGCAAAAAGCGGTCAAACATTTGTAGATGATATGCTTAAAAAAATTGACACAGTTTATGGAAAATTAAAAAATACACCAGAAATAAAAGTAGAAAAAACAGACTTCGGAGATACTGTAGTAACTCCAACAACTCCAACACCAGATAATATTAAAAAGCTTAAAGATTTTAATACTATGGCTGATAACACCAACAAAGTAACAAATGATTTAAGCAATAATACTAACAAAGTTGATGATACATTTTCAAATTTAAATAATACATTATCTTCAAAAACAAAACAAAATGATACTTACACAATTGTGACAAATGTAAATAATAGTTTCAATAAGTTAAACAACACAGCAAAACAAACACTACCTGCTATAAACAATGTAACAGAAGCTTTAACAACTTTTATTTTTAAGTTTAGTGATACATTTATAAATAGCATAAAAAATAACATTAGTTCTTTAAGTTCTATTTCTAAAAATTCATCTTTTAATAAACTTTCTTATAAAGACTCTCTTGTAAATATTGCAACAAAAAGAGATGCGTTAATAGCAAACCCTCTTGATGTAAACATAGGCTCTAATTATAAAGATGCTTACGGTTTGTTTGTTGATTCTGCAAATAGTTATTTGAGCGATTTAACGAATTTTTCTTCTAAGCAGGATTATAATTTTGCTCAAGCGTCGGTAGGCTCACAGGCTAATATATTTCAAGAAACTGCTAGTCAAACGGTAGATGTGTTGGAGTCCATGAATAAGTTTTTAGAAACAATAAATCAAGCTTTTGCTGATGGAATTTTGAGTGATGAAGAAAAAGCAACAATCGCAGGAGTTGCAACAGATGTAAACAATAAAAATCAGGTGCTTTTAGGTAGTGCCAGCATTTTAGTTGGAGGAATACACGATATTCCAACTTCTTTAACTGGAACGAATAGTGTATCATCTTCTATAAAAAAATTAATGGGAACTGGGAACTCTGGAATATCGTTATCTAGCATTTCAAGCAGTTTGCCATCATTGAGTGTTTCGACAGGGCTAGACCTTTCTGCACTTTCTAGCATAAATGCTAATACATACGGTACTGAAGTAGCAGCAAACGCTACAAATGTATCAGCAAATAACACTAAAAATGCAGTAAACACTATGGCTGGTGGGGAAACTTTAAAGAACTTGATTATAAAAAGTGTATCAACTTCTTTACAATACATTCCAACAGAAGCAACTACATATTATGGGGTTAAAAATGGAGTATGGGGTTATTATTCAAATGCAGGAACTGCTTCTTCTACACTAAATGGTGGCTCAATTTCAAGAACAAATTATGAATATTATAAAGATGGTGGATATACAGGTAATATAGGAGTAAATCAAGAAGCTGGTGTTGTACACGGACAAGAGTATGTAGTAAATGCACCAACTACAAAGGATTTAGGCTTAAATGGTAGCGGTGGAGTTTTTAGAGAACAGATAGCAATATCACGACAGATTGCACAAAACAGCACAACTCTAAATCGACTTATTGTAGAACAAGCCAATGAAATAAGAACTATGAGGAAAGAGATTGAAGATTTAAGAGAGGAGATGACAGCATGATAATCGCACCTAGAGAAAACATAGAACCAACTGGTAGTAATATTGCGATAATTGAAGCTGGAATAGCGATATACAGCACGAACAATGCTTATAACACAAATGATGTGGTGCAAGTAAACGGCACTACAAATAGACTATACGAAGCTATTGGAGCAGTTATTGCAGGAGTTAATCCGATTGATGATGTAAATCCTACAACAGGTATAGGAACTTATTGGTTTGATAGAGGTGCAACTAACTACGCTCGTGCATTTGATGAGCTTGGTAGTTCTAAATGCTCAAACGCTGATAGCATTTACTATAAATTTTCAATATCTGACATTGATACGCTTATGATAAGTGCTTTAACAAATGCGTCTGAAATACGAGTTGTTGTAACAAATAATGTATCTGCAACTGTGATTATGGATGAAACAACAAACATTACTACTCGTGAGGTTTATGATTGGTTTGACTGGACTTATCAAGCAACTGAATTTAACATAAGCTTTTATAAACTTTTACCTCTTGTTTTTGATGCAACTTTAGAAATATATATTACGCATACGGGTGCAACGATAGAAGTAGGACATATTGCTTTTGGAAGAAGTAAAAACTTTGGACTAACCCTTGTCAGTCCAGCTCCTACAACTTCTATGCGAGGGATTACATCTAAAACTAGAGATGCTTTTGGGAACATAGTTACAAGAAGAAAGGCAAGATATAAGCGAATGACAATTAGTTGCATAATAGACACTAAGTCTGTGGACTTAATAGAAAATAGACTTAATGACTTAGCAGATACTCCTGCAATATTTGTAGGAGATGCTAGTGATGGCGGTTTTAAATCTTTACTCCTTTATGGAGAATTAAAAGATCATGACATGCCAATAAGTGTAGCAAAAACTACATACCAATTAACAGTAGAAGGATATTTATAATGAGCATACCGACAATAATAGATTTTGATGTAAATCAAATACCAATAGAGGGAAGCTCTACATTTAGAGCCGATGCTTCTTATGTATGGAGCAGAATTAATCCAGTTATTGCGTCTATGAATAGTGCAATAACTGTTCAAAACTCATCGTCTCAACAAGTAGCACAAGATGCCTTACAAGTTTCAATAGATAAGACGGCAACGACTACAGCTAAGAACGAAGCAATAAGTGCAAAAGATGAGGCGGTGTTAGCTAAGAACGAGATACAAAGCTATGTGATACCGACAGTGGCGACATATAGTCCAACAACGATAGAAGCCAAACTTGATATGGCAGAAACATTAAATTTAGTAGGAGTGTAAGATGAGTTTAAAAAGTAAGACTTTTGAAAAGTTAGGAAATGCAGTTGATACTGCGGATGAAGCAACAGTGGATGGTGTTAAGATTTTAGCATTAGCTGCTAGTGCAGTTAAAAACTTAAATGAGGGTACAAATCTTGAAGAAGATATATATCAAATTGGTACAGCTGGAGAGCTAGGTTTTGGAGTTGCAACTTGTCCGAGTGACTTAATTCCTAGTGGTTGGAGAGGATTGAGCGGTCATGACAGTATCGTTAGTCCTAATTATGGTAACTATATAGATGCAAACGGAAGTGTATTAGTTTATATCCCTAAGCACTATTATAGATATAGTGGAAATACGCTAGAAATATCTCACAGACCATTAAGCGGTTTTGTGATAGATAGAAGTTTCATAAATGCTTCCAAAGAAGTAAACGGCGTTTTTGTTTACAAATATGGTGCATCAAATTCTAATGGTATTTTTGCTTCAAAGCAGTTTCTTGACCCATTAAGTACTGCTTCTGTACATAATCCAATTAGTGGATTAAATGGTACACCAGCAAACAATTATGGAGGTTTATATACAGCCGTTAAAACTGCTGGAGGAGATTACTTCTTAACTTCAATCTTCAACTACACAATGCTAGCAAGATTAGCTTTTGCTCATGGGAAAGCATCAACTACTACTGTCGCTTGTGCTTTTATAGATGTTAATCCTAAATTGCCAAAAGGGTGTTTAGTATCTGCTCTTAAAGATGTGAATGACTCTAGTGTAACTTTTAGTCCTAGTGGATACTCAAACTGTGCATTAACTGGAAGTGGTGAGCCTTTTGCAAAAACTACTCACAATGGTCAAGACTGTGGTATCGCAGACCTTAACGGAAATATGTGGGAAGTTGCAAGTGGTTTCATTCGTTACGATGCAGATGGTTTCTTAGTTTTAAAAGAGTCTTCTGATATAAGAGCAATTTTAAATGACTCGATTACTCAAGCTGGTGGTGGAGCATACGATAAAGACCTTTATGATGTCATAGATATTAGTGACTTAGTATCTGCAAATGATGGCTGGACTTATTTAGGTAACGGCATAGAACAAGTCTTTGCCATGAATACAGATAGAGCTACAGCTGATTATAAAAGAACAGCACTAGGCATACCTAAAGCTACTGGAGTAAATGGTAGCGGAACAACCGAATTTGGTAACGATGGCGTTTACAAAAACCTTACAAATGCGATGGCTTGTCCATGTGGTGGTGATTGGGGTGACTCGTCTGATGCGGGTGTCTTCGCTGTGTATTTGGGCAATTATCGCACTAACTCGTATGACGGTGCGGGTGGTCGTGCCTCGTTCCTTGTGTGAGTGAACGATAGTGAGCGGGAGTAAATAAGAGATGGGTATTCATTCTGAAGCGATTTTAAATCGTAAGTTTATGGAGATGATTAAGTTGTTAAATATTTATCTTAATCATTTTCCACGACATGAGAAATTTGCACTTTCTAATAACATACGAAATACTGCTTATAGTGTTTATGACCTCATAACTGAGTGCCAAAAGAGATACTATAAGAAGACATCGTTAACTGAGTTAGATGTCACACATCAAAAACTTAGAATGCAAATATATCTTGCTAATGAATTGGGTTATTTCTCTTTTAAAGATGGAAAACCTAATAAAAATATGGATGCACCAAAGAGATTTTTAGCGATATCTAATATTGTTGATGAGATAGGAAAGATTATCGGTGCTTGGATAAACAAGCTAAGAGACGCTGGAAAAATATAATGAGAACTATAGGGCAACATAGCAATATGAAAAATGACAGGCAATGGCTTGTCTATGTGGTGGTAATTGGAGTAACTCGTCTAATGCGGGTGTCTTCGCTGTGAATTTGAACAATAATCGCACTAACTCGAATAACAATACGGGTGGTCGTGACTCTATTTCTAAACTTGAAACAACAAAAGTTGACACTAGAAATAAAGGGGTATGTTGTCCTGGTATAACCGAAATCAAAAATGAGGAGAGTCTTTTGAGTAACACAGTTGAAAATCAGACCAAATCGAAACGAATAGGGTATCTGTTTGAAAAAGCATTTACTATCCAAAATCTTTATGCAGCCTTTATGGATGCACGAAAAGGCAAAAGGGTAAAGAGAGCTACTTTAAAGTTTGAAGTAAATCTTGGAGCAGAGTTAAAATCACTATATAGCGAGTTGCAAAGTGACAATTATAAGCCACGACCTTACTCACAGTTTTATGTATATGAACCAAAGAAGAGACTTATAAATGCACCAGCATTTAGAGACCTTGTTGTTCAACATGCCATATATAGAGTTATCTACCCTATATTTGATAAAACATTTATTGATACATCTTATGCTTGTAGAAAAGGTGGAGGTACTCACAAAGCGAGCCACTACACTCAAAGAGAGATACGAAGATATGATAGCGATTTATACTTCGTAAAATTAGATATTAGAAAGTTTTTTTACTCGATAGATAGACAAATACTTAGAAAAATGTTTGAAAAGAAAATAAAAGATACACGGTTTATAGACATCATGTGTAAATTTATGAAAATGAACACAAGCAAGGGTATACCAATAGGTAATCTATTATCACAAATTTATGCACTTATTTATCTAAACCCATTGGATCACTTTGTAAAAAGAGAACTAAAGGTTAAAAGTTATGTTAGATATGTTGATGATTTTGTATTAATTGGATTTACTCTTAAAGAGGCTAAAGAGCTTCAACTTAAATGTGAAAAATTTGTTCAAGAAAAACTAAATTTAGAATTGTCTCATTGGCACATTCAAAAAATTAAAAGAGGAATAAACTTTGTAGGGTATAGAACTTGGAAAAGTATAAAATTTGTTAGAAAACATAGTGTTTATAAAATGAAAAAATCTATAAAAAAGTCTAAAGTTGAGTCAATAATTTCTTTAATTGGTCATGCTAAAGGTACAGGAACTATTCCTTATTTTAAGAGACTATTGATTGAATTTAAGATTTTTAATTTATTACCAAAAAGGAGTCAAAAATGTTTAAATACATAAAATTTAATAGAGTCGAAATTGAGTTTACAGTTTTAGAGTTTAGAGGTAGAGATGAAGTAGTTAAGGTTAATTACTTTGATAAAGATGTAGTTAGCATATCTTCTGAAAATGAAGCAGATATTGATGTACTAATTGCTAAACAGTCTCCAGAAATTGAGTGTGTAGAAATAACACAAAATGAGTTTAAAACCATTGTAACGAGTTCTGCTCAGTTGACTAGAATTAGGGATGTTGTTAAAGCTGAAATAGCTAAGAAGTACGACAATCCTGATGAGATAGCTATAAGTAAACGAAGTGATACTGATGTTAAAAAAGTTGATTACAATGCTTACATAGTCAAGTGTATAGCTATTGGAACTGAACTTAAAGATACGATAGGCTATTAACCAAATGCTCAAGCAACTAACAAAGTACTAAGGTATCTTTTCAGGATACCTTGTTATAGCAAAGGAAGAAAAATGAAAAATTGGAAAAGTACTATAACTTTTTTTATATTTATTAGTGTTTATGTATATAGTATAGCAGTTAATAAGACATCTAGTATTATTGAAGTTACTGGTTATATTGCTTTATATAGCTCCATATTTATGATGTTTAGAAGTGATTTCACAAAAGACATGCTCTCTAAGCTTGTTGATAATATCAAGATAGGAAAATAAGATGTTTGCACAACTGAATGTATATAAGAATTTAATAACTGGTGGAATAATAATTGCACTATTACTAGGCTTATACTTTTATGTACATACATTAAAAACACAGATAACTACTCTTCAGAGTAATTTAAAAGATAGCTATATAGAAGTAGCTAACTATAAGCTAGGTAATGAACGATTGAAAAATAGTCTAACTATGCAAAACAAAGAGGTAGAAAAAGCTAAAGTTAATGTTAGTATAGCTAATAATAAACTAGCTAAATGGAAAGCTTTACCTACAAAAGTAAAGTATAAGACTATAACTAAAATCAGGGAGGTAAAATCTAATGACTGTAAAGATATTAAAAATACTATCGATAGTATTCGTAACCTTGACTTTAATAAGCTGTAGTAGTAATGTTCCCGTGGTTAAATATGTGGATAAACCTTATCGTGTTAGCATTCCTGTTAAGTGTATCGTTCCTGATGCTAATTGTAGTTTTAATAGAGTTACAAGAACAGGAGTAATTAGCTCAATGTTAGAGTGCATTATAACTATGAAACATAATGAAAAAATCTGTAAGTAAGGATAAATAATGGAAAGTTGGATGGTGAGTGTCGGTATTGGTGTTGCCACTTTAATATTCGGTTATGGTGTTTTTAGAAATAAAATAACAAACATTGAGGAGTCCTTTCGTAAGCACGAAAAAGATGATGTTATCTATCATACTGACCAAAATAGAACACAATCTGCTCAATTTAAAAGGCTTGATACTATATCTGAAAGATGTGTTGCTCTTGAAGCATTGTCATCAAATCATTTAGATATGCAAGAAGCTGAACAAAAGTTCGTATCTAAAGATGAATTGCAATTACACTTGAAAAACATAGAGTTAGTTACTAACCATACAAACAAAGCAGTAGAACAAATAATGGGGAAGCAAGACGAGCTGATGAAAGCATTATCAGCTGTTATATTTAAACAA
>JASFZD010000065.1:0-13331 GCA_045046645.1 Sulfurimonas sp.
AAAGAAAAATGGGCAAATACTTAACAATAGGGGTTATAAGCCTTCTAAGTATGTTAATTTTTTACTCAAAACTGGGTGATTTTTGAGAAAGTGTAGTTAATTTTTATACGATACAATTATATCTAAAAAAGTGAGTTCTAATGATAAATCATGTGTGCTTAGACTTAATGGCAAGTATTTTAAAAAATCAAAATAATCTAACAATTATTTTTCAAAATGATAAAGCTATTTTTACTAACCTTGCGTTTAACATTTTTTTTGGTGTTGCATCAACGAAAGAGTATAACTCAAATTTTGGTCCATTTGAAAAAAACTTTGTTCCGCATCCTGCATATTTTAACGAAGAGAAAATAGAAGGTAGTGAAACTTGGTTTGATGCAATACTTAAACTCAAGGAAATAGACAGAATTGTAAGCATCCTAAGTCAAGTTTATGAACCTTGTGCTTTTTCCATCTCGATAAACTCTGATGTTGAAGATTTTAAAATAGTAACACTTGAAGATATTACTAAAAGCTTGATAAAAAGGATTATGATTCAAAACCATGCTAATATTGATTTAAAGAGTGGCGCTTATGCTAAAGATTATTTTTTACAAATAATGACGCACTATGAAGATGCAGCTGCGTTTAATGAAAAAATTGTAGGCTTAACATTTGCAAAAATAGAGACTGATGAATCTTTAGATGCCCAAAACTTAAAAACTTTTGTGTCTCACTTCACAGACACTATCCGTCAAGATGACATGTTTGTTCGATGGAATAACAAAACATTTTTACTTGTATATCTTGTTGATAACAAGACAAAATCAACTCAAGTAGTAAACAAAATTCAAGAGATGGTTAATAATAACATAACCTCACATTTAAACTGTAAATTAACATCTATTTCACAAGATGCAAAAGAGAGCCTCTCTGTGTTGATAAATAAAATTGAGCCAAAATAATTAGATAACAATTTAGACGATACCAACTATTTATCTGCTCTTGATATAATATTAGCAATGAATGAAAATATCAAAAAAATCGCAATCGTAAGATTGTCAGCACTTGGGGATATTGTTAATAGTGCGATTGTACTTCAATTTATCAATCATGCATACCCAAATACTACAATTGACTGGATTACAGAAGAAGTTTTTGCCCCTCTTTTACAAAATCATCCACTTTTACAAAATATTCATACCATCAACCTCAAAAGATTAAAAAAAGAGAGAAGCTTTAAGCTACTCAAAGAGACCATAAAACAACTGCGTTTACTAAATGATTATGACTTGGTTATAGATATGCAAGGTCTTATCAAATCTGCAATCGTTGCTAGACTCACAGGAAGCAATACACATGGATTTGACAAAGATTCTATACGCGAATCTTTAGCTGCACTTTTTTACAAAACCACTACTCATATATCTTATCAAACCAGTGTTGTAAAGCGCAACTGTTTTGTTGTGGGAGATGCTTTAGGATTTGAGATTAGTGATGCTATGATTTTAGATAAACAAGCAATATTTCCAATAGATAAAAATTTTGAGCTTAGAAGTGATAAAAAAAATATCGCTCTTGTTATAGGAGCTTCATGGGAATCAAAAATATACCCAAAAGAGTTACTTGTTCAAGTATGTGAAGCACTTCAAGAGCAGTGTTATATCATTTGGGGGAACGAAGAAGAGAGAGTAAACGCAGAGTGGATTTGTAATCATACAGAATTTGCCTCACTTGCCCCAAAATTAGAGCTTAACGAACTTATCTCTTTTATCTCTACTATGGACTTACTCATCGGTAATGACACCGGTCCAACACATATGGCATGGGCGCAAAATATCCCATCTATCACCCTTTTGGGACCAACCACTACAAGAATGATTTGTGAAACTCCTATCAATGTTGGTCTTAAATCTCCATCGCATGTAAACATACTTAAAATAGATAAAAATGATTTTTCAATCAAAGAGATAAAACCTCAAGAAATTATCACAAAAGCAAAGGAATTATTAGAAAATGGGATTTAAACTATTTTTACTCTTAGAAAAGTTGCTTATGCTTCTTCCAAAAAATTACAGAAAATCTTTTTTCTCGTCTCTTGCATTTATTGCATACTATGCCTCACCTAAAAGTCGTCACATCGTCAAACAAAATCTTAACTTTGCATTTGATAACAAAATGAGCGACAAAGAGATAAATAACATAACTAGATATAGTTTTAAAAATCTTTTATTTAATTTTTTACATCTTATGGAACTCCGACATCTCACTAAAGATGAACTCTCTAAAAAAATCAGAGTTCAAAACATAGAAGCTGTAGAGAAAGTACACAAAGAAGGTCGAGCAGTTATATATGTAACAACTCACTACTCTTCATGGGAGCTTGGGGGTGCTAGTCTAGGTGCATTTGTAGAGCCATTAGCCGCTGTGTATAAAAAAATGAAAAATTCTGCATACGAAAGTTGGCTACTAGAATCGCGTACAAGTTTTGGTAACATCAATTTAGAAAAATCAAATGTTGTTAAACCACTTATTCGTCTTATCAAACAAGGAAAAGCTAGTGGTATCCTTATCGATACCAACATAAATCCAAAAGAGGGTCTTATGGTGGAGTTTATGGGAAAAAGTATCCGCCAAACCTCAACACCAGCCTATCTAGCTAGAAAATTTAACGCAGCCATCATACCAGTAACTATGAGAACTGATGATGAAGAGAACTATACTTTAATGATTTTTGATGAAATCCCAGTAGAGAAAACTGATGATGAAAAAGCAGATATTCAAAAAGCAACGCAACTCCAAGCTGATTGGCTAACAGAGTTGATAAGTAAAGAACCTAAGTTTTGGTTTTGGTTACATCGCCGTTGGAAAAATGACCATCCAGAGATTTATGACAAATAACTTTAGTTAAAACTCTTTGATTCATAGTCCTTACTTCTATCTTCAAACAGTTTTAAAATCGTTAAGAAAAATGCAGTGATAGCAGGTCCGAGTATCATGCCCCAAAAACCAAATGTTGTTAAACCTGCGATAATTGCGAAGAAGATAACAAGCTCATTCATCTGCGTTTGATTATCTTTTAAAACAACTTTGTTAATCTCTCTAATAATTAGTGGTTTTACAAATGTATCTGCAATAATGGAAATCACAACGATAGAATAAATAGCGATAAAAATAGCATCCGTAGTATTACCGATAGAAAACTCGTAAATCATAAATGGTAGCCACATTAAAATACCACCAACGACAGGTATCAAAGAAGCAAAACCATACATAACACCAAAAAGAAGCCCATTGTAGCCCATAAATGAGATAGCAACACCAAAAAGTGCACCCTCAAACATGGCTGTCGCAATAATTGAATAAAAAACGACATTCATGACAGCTGATAATTCTTTGATAAGTAATGTACTTTCTTCTACAGATACTTGAACTATTCTCTGTAAAAAAGAGATAATAGCAGCCCCATTGAGTTGTGCGAAAAAATAAAATATAATAATCAAAAAAGCATTCTTTAAAAATCCTGCACTAAATTTACCTATATATCCAGCAATCCCAAGTGCATTAGCCGTTAGTGATTTAGCATCAAGTTCTTTCATTATGTCGGCAAAATATGGTTTTAGAAACTGCATATACTGTGGAGGGTTAGCTATAAATTGTTCAATATAAAGCTGTACTTTTTGAAAAGCTTCTGGTTCTATAGAGTTTAACTTGATTGTTAATGTTGTCAAAAAATATCCAAGGGGAGCAAAAAACAATATACTAAGTAAAAGACTCGACACAAACGCGGCTAAAACTTTATGTTTAAATATTCTCTCAAACTGCTCTTGTATATTTGCAGTAGAAATAGCTAATAGTGCTGCAATAGTAATGACAAGCAAAAAAGGTGCATACAAAAGATACATCCAATAAAAGGCTGTGGCAAATAAAATGGCTATAAAATAGTGTGGTTTCATGAAAAAAGTTTCCCGTCTGTGTTTACATGTGCCATATTTAACACATCATATGTTTTTGGTGTAGCTCTTCTTCCTTTAGCTGTTCTCTCTAAATATCCATTAGCTATGAGGTAAGGTTCTAGTACATCCTCGACTGTTCCCTCGTCTTCACTAAGTGCTGCTGCGATTGTGCTAAGTCCCATGGCTCTTCCTTTTGCATGTGCTAAAAGTTTTAAAAGTCGTAAATCCATCTCATCAAAACCATGAGAATTTATACCAAGTTCATCTAAGGCATAATTAGTTCTCTCATGGTTGATATTTATCTCGTTCGCCACTTCTGCAAAATCTCTAACACGACGAAGTAAACGCAATGCAATACGAGGCGTCCCTCTACTGCGTTTGCTTATCTCCAAAGAGGCTGTGTGAATAATCTCTTTATTTAACTTACTTGAAGCTTGTGTTATGATTTTTGCCAGTTCTTCTGAACTATAAAATTGCATACGAAAACTCATACCAAATCTATCACGAAGAGGATTAGAAAGCATTCCTGCTCTTGTCGTTGCACCAATCAGTGTAAAACGAGGTAAGTCTATCTTAACAGTCTGAGCAGCAGGTCCACTTCCTATAATAATATCAATACGATAATCTTCCATAGATGAATATAGAATTTCTTCAACTGCGGGAGAGAGACGATGAATCTCATCTATAAAAAGAATATCACCCTCTTCTAAGTTTGTCAAAATCGCAGCTAAATCGCCACTTTTTTCTATCATCGGAGCTGCTGTTACTTTGATGTTTGTATTCATTTCGTTGGCAATTATAAGTGCTAAAGTTGTTTTTCCAAGTCCGGGAGGTCCATAAAATAGGACATGGTCAAGTGCTTCATCACGCTTTTTACTAGCTTCTATAAAGACACCAAGATTTTTTTTAATCTGCTCTTGTCCTATATATTCACTCCATGCATCAGGACGAAGTGTAATCTCACTAGACTCTTCATCATCACTAAAAGTTTCAATCTCTACTAATCTTTCATCCATTAGTATATATATTCCTCTGTTGGAAATTTATGAGATACAACTTCATCCGCGTATTCTTGCACGGCAGATTTAACCAAAGTAGCACCATCCATATATTTTTTTACAAACTTCGGCGTAAATTCTTCAAAAAGCCCTAACATATCTGAAAACACAAGTACCTGCCCATCCACATCAACACCAGCACCGATTCCAATCACAGGGATAGAAACTGACTTAGCAATCTCTCTTGCAACTTCTGCTTTTGTACCTTCTATAACCATACAAAAAGCGCCTGCATTTTCTATGGCTTTAGCATCCCTCAGTAACTGTTTTGCTTCTTCTTGTGTTTTACCCTTAACTTTGTAACCGCCCTCACTTCTAACAGATTGAGGCAAAAGACCAATATGCCCACACACTGCAATACCATTGTCTGTGAGATGTTTTACTATCTCAGCCTTATCTTCACCACCCTCAATCTTTACACAATCTGCTTGCGTTTGCTGATAAACTTTTATAGAGTTCTTAAGTGCTATATTTTTATCTAAGTAAGTACCAAATGGCATGTCACATACTATAAAACAATTTTGAGCACCCATACATACTGCGTTTGTATGATAAATCATCTGTTGTAATGTAGCACTTATTGTATCACTCTTTCCAGCGAAACTCATATTTAAACTATCTCCAACCAATATCATATCTGCACTTGGCTCAAGAAGTTTTGCAAAAAGTGCATCATATGCAGTTATCATCACTAAAGGTTTCACCCCTTTACTTTTTTTTATAGAAGAAATCGTTAGTTTTTTACTCATTTGAATACTCTTTTAGGATTAATAAAAGTATTTTAACTAAAAATTGCTATAATTTGAACTATATAGGAGAATTTGTTTATGGGAGCAAGAAGTGATTTGGAAAAAAACTTTGATTTTGAAATCGTTGATGAGTTTTTAGATCACTACTCTATGATGGTTGAAAGCATGGAAATTATGATTTTAGATCTTAGTAAACCAAATATGTATGTTAGAAGTATCAACGAACTTTTTCGTGTATTTCACAACATCAAATCAGCTTCTGGATATCTACAAATCGAACCAATGACTAAACTATCCTCTTTTGTCGAAGACGAATTAGAAGAACTTAGAAACAAGACAGTACCTATCTCTGAAGAAACAACTAACTGGTTACTTTTGATAAGCGATATGTTCTCTGCTTGGAATGACGATTTAAAACTTGACAATAAACTCAGTAAAATAAAATACTCTCTACTTAAAATACCTGACTTGGACACATAATTGAAAAAATTAGTAGCATACATAACATCTGGTTATCCAGAAAAATCTTTTAGTATCGACTTGGCACTTGCTCTTGGCGAAAATGGCGTTGACACTCTCGAACTTGGTGTTCCTTTCTCAGATCCTGTTGCAGATGGTCCACTTATAGAAAAAGCAAACCATAAAGCACTACAACTTGGGTTTAAATTTAAGGACCTTTTAGAAATATCAAGAGAAATTGCACCAAAAGTAGACACTTTATGGATGGGATACTTCAACAGTTTTTATCAACAAAATATGGACAGACTTATCCCTCTTGCTAAAGAGATTGGGGTTAGTGGACTTATCATCCCTGATGTTCCTCATGAAGAAGCACTCGCTTATAAAAAATTATTTGATAGTAACAATATGTCAAATATTAGTTTTGTAGCACCCACAGACAGCCCGCAACGCATAGCCCAAATAGTAAGTGATGCAAAAAAATTCATCTATATGGTAGCCTATACTGGCATAACTGGTTCTGGTCAAGCTGAAGATTTACAACCATTTTTATCTTCTATAAAAAAATATACGCAAATACCTGTTTATGTAGGTTTTGGTGTAAATACAAAAACTGCAAAAGATAAAGTAAAAGGTGCGGATGGTGTTATCGTTGGAAGTGCTTACATCGATATACTACTAAAAGATAACCTTAACTACACACAAAAGATTCAAGAGTGTAGTGAGCTCACAAAAATCTTAAAAAATGAAATAAATTCTTAGTCAACTATTTCAAAAAATACTAAAAGTGTTTTTTGAAAAACATTTCCATTATCATCACTAACCATCAAAAACCTATTTTTTGAAATTTTCGTTAAACCTTCAAAATTATCTATTTTCCAACCAGCCGATGTATTAAGTTTTGCAATTATTTTAGTTTGACAGATACTGTTTTTACATTCTCGTAAATCTAAACTAAGTAAAATTGTTTCTCTCTCTTTTGTAAATTTGTGAAACTTACGCAACAAAACTAAGATTCTATTTTCATCTATAAATTCTAAAGCTTTAATAACACCTTTTGCTTTAAATTTGAAAAAACTATTTTGTGCATATATCTTATGATATTTTTTATTTTTAAGTGGTTTTTCTGGCGCTGTAATAATCCCATATTTTTGATTGTAAGCTACAGATTCTAAACCTTTGTTTATACTCGTATAATCTTTTTTATCTTGTAATTTTTTATTTATTTTTAACTGTTTTATTTTTCTAGCATTTAAAGTATACAAATCAACTCTATTTTTTCGCTCAAAAGATATGGCTAATTGATTTCCAACAAAAGCTAAACCCTCGGAATCTCTGTATTTTTTAGATAATTTCTTCGTTTTTTCATCTTCGAGATTATATACATGCAGTAAAGATATATTTTCTATTTTATCTTTATTAAAGCTAATACCAAGTTCATACAAAACACCCCTGTCCCCAACAGCAAACAGTCGTTCATCTTTATATGCTAAATCGGAAATTTCTGCAAACTCTATTTTCTTAAGTGGCTTAAATCTCAACTCTTTTGTATCTAAAATTTTTATATTCATATATTGATTTAGAGGAAAGTCATGTGGCGTCATTGTATAGTTTAAAACCTCTGCATTAAGAGTAATAAACAGTAGAAAAAGCATATTAAAAACTTTTTTCATTATAAATTATCCATTTTTAAATTAATTGGTCTCCCCACGAGGACTCGAACCTCGAGCTAGGCCTTAGGAGGGCCCTGCTTTATCCAGTTAAGCGATGAAGAGTTTTTTTAAATATTTGTTTTATTCATTGATATAATATATAAAATAGGCTTAATGAAAAATATGTTATTTAGGAAGTTTTAATATGGTGCGCCCGACACGATTCGAACGTGTGACCGCTGGTACCGCAAACCAGTGCTCTATCCAGCTGAGCTACGAGCGCACACCATCTCTGTTTTGAGAGGATGAAATTATAGCACTTTTAGCTTATAATATTATAAAATTTGATTTAATTTTCTACTTTTTTGATAATTTCATCAATCTTTTGATCTTGTGAGTAGAGTTCATGTGTTTTTCGTACATAAGCTTGCAGTAAAGCTTTTAGATCATTATTACCTTCAACATTAAAGTCTTTAGCCATTTGATGTTCTAAATATGGTGCAAATTTTTCATCTACATCAACATCAAATTTTCGACCACCTATATGCAAAGCTATTTTTTTACTCATAAATTCTTAGCCTAGTATACTTTCTATTTTTTTTACTATTTCATCTATTTCTAAATCTTTCATTACATTTTCTTCGCCTAATCTTTCTATCTCTTGATCTTTTAATTCTCTCTGGGCTTTTAGCGTCATTAATTCAGTTCTTATCATCTCATTTTCACCCTTAAGTGAAGTCAATTGTTGTAAAACCTGTGATACTTTTTCATCTAATCTATTTAATGTGCTTTGCTCTTGCATTATAATTGTTTCCTAATATCTTTTAATATAAATCTAATTCTATCATAAAAAACACACTGATATTACTATTATCTATATATTTATCACATCTGAGGTATAATTTATCAAATAATTACAAGGTCTATTTTAAATGAATCACTTCGAAGAATATTGTACACAATTTGTTCAATCTGTTGGAAATAAAGAGGGTTCTGTCTCTCCTGTAGTAACAAACTCTGCATCGTTTGCTTACAAAACGCCAGAAATAGCAGAAGGAATCTTTGATGGTAGTGTAAAAAAACCATTATATGCACGCATGGGAAATCCAACAACGGCTAAACTAGAATCAATCATGGCTCAAATGGATGGAGGGATAGGTGCAGTCGCAACAAGCTCAGGTATGGGGGCAACTTCACTTGCTATTATGTCTATTGTATCGGCTGGTGATGAGATTATTAGTATTGGAGGACTTTTTGGTGGTACCTATGCCCTTTTTGATGAGACTTTAACAAGATTTGGAGTGAAGACATCATTTTTTGATGTAGATGAGTTAGAAAATATAAAAAATGCCATTACTAACAAAACTAAAATCATATTTTTGGAAAGTGTTGGAAATCCAAATATGCGACTTCCTGACATAAAAGCCATAGCTAAAATTGCTAATGAAGCCGGTGTTGCCTTCATAGTTGATAACACAATAACACCATTAAGTATCTCTCCTTTTAAGCTAGGTGCAGATATGATAGTCTATTCTACTACAAAAGTTATCTCTGGTAACTCTTCTGCACTTGGTGGTTGTGTAGTTTTTCGCGCTATCAATGATGGTGAAGATAAGTTTAAAACTTCAAGATATAAAGATTTAGAAAAAATTATCAACAAAACTGGTAAAGTTGCACTAATTCCAATCGCGAAGAAAAGAGCTCTCAGAGATTTTGGAATGAGCGCAAATGCGCATGCGAGTTATCAAACTATGTTAGGACTGGAAACATTAGCATTAAGACTACCAAGAATAGTTCAAAGCATTGAAATTATAGTAAAAGAGTTAGACAAACAAGGCTTAAATATCAACCATCCATGCTTAAAATCACATCCTCATCATAATAGATATCTCACAGATTTTAAGAATGGATGTGGAACATTATTTACAATAGACATGGGAACAAAAGAACTTGCATTTAAGTTTTTAAATGCAACTAAACTTGCAACAATTACTGCAAACATTGGTGACAATAGAACTTTAGCACTACACATGGCATCAACAATTTATAGTGATTTTGATGATAAAACAAAATCTTTTCTTGGTATAACAGATGGTCTTATTCGTATCTCTATCGGGCTTGAAAATCCACAAGATATCATCAAAGATTTCTTAAACGCAGCCAAGTAGGAAAATATGCCAATAAATACAGATTATGAACTTTATGATGAAGTCGCTATTAAATATCCGAAAAAATATAAAGTTTTTATACTTAATGATGACTACACTTCAATGGACTTTGTTATAGATGTTTTGATGAGTTTTTTTCATAAAACTTATGAAGAAGCAGAAGATATAATGCTAGAAGTACATAAAAAAGAAAAAGGCTTGTGTGGCATTTACACTCATGAAATAGCCGAAACGAAGGTGATGCAAGTTATAAAAAAAGCTCAAGACAATGATTACCCTCTAAAAGCCACAATGGAGGAAGAAGAATGATTAGTACATCTCTAAACAATATATTTCAAAAGTCGATTTTACTTGCTAAAAAGATGAGGCATGAATATCTTACTATTGAACATGTATTTTATCAAATGCTTTCATCTCCCCAAGGCATGCATATTATTGCAGCTTGTGGTGGAGATATAGAAAAAATGAAAGAAGAATTATCAACCTATATCAAAACGCAGATAGATACTCTTCCTGATGGAATCGATCAAGATCCCTATGAAAGTTTAGCTCTTTCGCGTCTAGTTGATAATATGGTAAAACATTTACAATCAGCACAACAAACAAATGCTAATGTAGGTGATCTTATAGCTGCTTTATATGATGAAGAAAACACCTTTTCTTATATGCTCTTAAATCAGTATCAAATATCGCGTTTAGATGTTTTAGAATTAATCTCACATGTAGACTTAGAATCACCTACTCAAGCCAAAGAAGAGAGTTCTTTAAAAAAATATTCTATCGATTTACTTCAAAAAGCAAAAGAAGGAAAAATAGACCCTGTGATTGGACGAAATTCAGAAATAAAACGAGTAGTTCAAATTCTTTGTAGACGAAAAAAAAATAATCCTATTTTAGTAGGTGAGGCAGGCGTTGGTAAAACAGCTATTGCAGAGGGATTGGCACTTAATATATCATCAGGTAGTGTTCCAGACATCATTAAAGATGCAGAGCTTTATGCATTAGACATGAGTGCTCTCTTAGCAGGTACAAAATACAGAGGTGACTTTGAAAAAAGACTGAAAGCTGTTATTGATGAAATCAAACTCAAACCAAATGCTATTCTTTTTATAGATGAAATTCATACACTCATAGGAGCTGGTGCAACTAGTGGAACCATGGACGCGGCGAACCAACTCAAGCCTGCTTTAGCATCAGGAGAACTCAAATGCATGGGTGCTACGACTTTTGCAGAGTATAGAAATGGCTTTGAAAAAGACAAAGCATTGAGTAGAAGATTTTCAAAAGTGGATATCAATGAACCATCAGAAAAAACTAGCTACCTTATACTTAAAGGCTTACAAAACAAATATGAACAACATCACAATGTAACTTATACAAACAAGGCTCTAAAAGATGCAGTTGCATTGTCAAAAAGGTATATAACAGATAGATTTTTACCAGACAAAGCAATAGATCTTATTGACGAAACTGCTGCGGCTTTTCACCTAAAAAAATCACTTAGAAAAAAAGTTACGGCAAGTGACATACAAAGAACTATATCGTCAATTATTGGAATGACAAATACAAATATTTCCAAAAATGAAACTAGCTCACTTGCAAATCTTGAAACTGATTTAAAACAGAAAGTTATAGGTCAAGACAGGGCAGTGAGCAGTGTGAGCCAAGCTATTAAGATATCAAAAGCAGGATTAACACCATCAACTAAACCTATTGCTTCATTTTTATTCTCAGGACCAACAGGAGTTGGTAAAACTGAACTTGCAATTGCCCTTAGTGATATGTTAGGCATAAATTTTGAAAGATTTGATATGAGTGAATATATGGAAAAACATGCACTCAGTAGACTTGTTGGTGCCCCTCCTGGCTACGTAGGTTATGAGCAAGGTGGTTTACTTACCGAAGCGATAAAAAAACATCCTTACACTGTTTTACTTTTAGATGAAATCGAAAAAGCTCATCCTGATTTAATTAACATCCTGCTTCAGATTATGGATAATGCTACTCTTACAGATAACAACGGATATAAAGCCAACTTTGCTAATGTTGTCCTTATTATGACTTCAAATATCGGAGCAACAGCTAGAAATGTAATGGGATTTAATAAAGATGATAGTATCTCTAAAAATGAAGAGCTAAAATCTTTTTTCAGTCCAGAATTTAGAAATAGATTAGATGCTATTGTAGAATTTGAAGCACTCAATATTACAGTTGTACAAAGTATTGTGGTGAAGTTTATCAGAGAACTAAATAATGAGCTTAAAAAGAAAAAAATTACTATCACAATTACAGATGAGGCAGTTTCTTTTATTGGAAAAAGTGAATATTCTGTAGAAATGGGAGCAAGACCACTCAAAAGATATATACAAAATAATATTACAAACAAACTAAGTGATGAAATACTTTTTGGCAAATTAAAAAATGGTGGTAGAGTAGAAGTTAATTTCAAAGATAAATTAACTTTAGATTTTAAAGAATTATAGTTGGATATTCCTCAAATAAATAGATATTCTCTCTCTTTTCCAAACCCACAAGATGCTAATGAAGATGGCATAGTAGCTTGGGGAGGAGATTTAAATCCTTCTAGACTTATCAGAGCCTACCAAAATGGAATTTTTCCATGGTATAGCAAAGATGATCCAATAATTTGGTGGTCGCCAGACCCAAGACTAATCATGGAGCTTGATGATTTTAAACTCAGTCGTTCTCTAAAAAAAAGTATAAAAAAATTTACCTATTCTTTTGATACGAACTTTCAAAAAGTAATGCATAAATGCGCAACAACTCCAAGAGGCGATCAAAATGGAACATGGATCAATGATGATATTATAGAAGCTTACACTGTACTCAATGGTCAAGGAATAGCACACTCCATAGAAGCGTATCAAGATAATGTTTTAGTAGGTGGTTTATATGGTTTAAGTATAGGAAAAGTATTTTGTGGTGAATCAATGTTTGCTCATGTAAACGATGCTTCAAAATCAGCTTATGCAGTATTAGTTAAACATCTTAAAGAGTGGGGATATGATTTTATAGACTGCCAAGTACCAACAGAACATCTAAAAAGTTTAGGGGCAAAAGAAGTTGCAAGAGATTATTTTTTAATGCGATTAGAAAATGTAAATATGGATTTAGTTAATAATAAATGGAAAGTTGATGATAGTTTAATTAATAGTTAAAAGCCAAACAAATATAAAAAAGTAATAAGAGTAAGTAAATTAAAAAGTATAAATGATTAAAAAAGAAGAAAGACAAACTAGGCAACGACCTACATTCCCACAAATGAAATCTGCAGTATTATCAGCGATGA
>JASFZD010000066.1:0-17660 GCA_045046645.1 Sulfurimonas sp.
TCTTACCATATCAAAATGATCTATGATATCTTCATCACTCTCCACCGTTCCATACATCATAGTAGCTGTACTCATGATATCTAGTTTGTGTGCCTGTCTATGAACATCGACCCAAACTTCGGAATCTATCTTTTTAGGTGCGATAATATCACGAACTTTATCGGAAAGTATCTCAGCACCAGCACCAGGGATAGAAGCAAGACCTTTTACTTTTAAGCGTGAGAGCACTTCTTGTATAGTGATACGAGAAACTTTTGCAATAAAATCAAGCTCAATAGATGAAAAACCATGAATAGTAATCGTAGGATATTTAGTATGAATATGCTCAACCAAATCCTCATACCACTCAATTTTTAACTTAGGGTGAACACCCCCTTGAAAAAGTATTTGTGTTCCACCAATATAGAGAAGTTCATCTATCTTTGCATCTATCTCATCAAAAGTTAATACATAAGCATCTGCATCTTTTTCATGTCTATAAAAGGCACAAAATTTACAATCTACCCAACAGATGTTAGTATAGTTGATATTTCTATCGATAACAAAAGTTGTTATACCTTTTGGATGTAACTCTTTTTTTCTTATCGTTGCTAATCGTCCTAACTCTTTTAAATCAGCATTTTTAATTAAATCAAGTGCTTCTTCTTTTGTTAATCTTTTTTGCATTGTCCAGCTTTAGTTGTGATTTTATCCATAGCATTATTTATCTTTGCAATTTTCTTTGCTGCGTTTAGCATGTGTTTATCTGCCAGCCATGATGCATCTCTATATGCCATTTTTACTTTCCCATCACTATCTTTGTAGACTAATATTCGAAGTGGTAAATCAAGTCCTACCGTCATATCTTGTTGCATTAAAGCTGTTCCTAACTTAGCATTTCCAAAGACTATCATTTTAGATTCATTGAGCTTCATATTTACCATTTTTGCATTACCACTATGGTTAATCATGGCAAATATATGTAAACCTTTCTTCTTCACTATCTTTTTAATCTTGTGTACTGTTCTATCAACACTGCAATGACTCTCTTTAACAATAATATTGTTTGCCATTAGCGATACACTAAAGACAACTGTAAGTAAAAGTTTTTTCACTATTTCCATCCTTGATTTCTATGATTGAAAGGTTTTTTCTTTAAAAATATTTTATAAAATAGTATCATAAATATAATACCTATTATTAAACCTACCCCAAATTGAACCCAAGCAGCTAAATTTATAATTTTATTTAGTATACCCATATGCTCTTTTTTATCAATATGAAGCTCTGACATTTCAGCCATGTGTGTCATAACTGAAACTGCAAGGTTACCCTCAGGTATATCCTTATGGCAAGAGAAACAGACACCACTTCTATCTAACTTATCTCTTTGTTCTTTGTTTAGGGGACCTGATAGTTTCCAGTGATGTCCAACCGTTTGAAGCTGTGTTCCATTTTCATCTATAAACTTAGAATAATCATAATGCAAGTTTGCGATAGCTGGAATCTGTTCATCTACAATAGTCGGTAAAATTTTTCCATCTGCTGTCATAATGTCTGTAATAGTAGTGATAGATGGGTCTTTGGTAACACTTGCTCCAACGATACCCATTCCCATAGCTTTTTTAGTCGTATGGCATGACTCACATGTGCGTGACTCTTTAGAAATAGTATGTGGTTGAATTGGTGCCATATCTATAGCATTTTGTCCCTCTTTCCCAGCGCCTTCTACATTTGGTATCTTAAATATATGATTTTGAAGAAGTGCTTTTCCATCTTTTCCTATAACTGTTACAGTTGTTTGACATCCTGGGATAGTTGGACTTATGCGTCCTTCACCGTTTTGAGAAAGTGGTGGGTTTTCCCATCTTAAAAAACTTCTCGTTTCTGTTACTTTTCCATCCACAAGATAATCTTTGAGATTTTTCATTCCACCTGTTTTTCCATGAATATCATGGTCATGTGAAGCAGCTAAATAATCAGGATTTTGTTTGCCCTGTGAATAGTCAATCTTCACATGACAACCATAACATTGCGGAGCCCATTTAGCATGACAAGTATAGCATTCCATCTTATCTGTGTGAACAGTGATAGAATCCATAGCAAGTAACCCTTTTGGAGAGAGTTTTTCATCTAGTTTTAACTTTTTAAGTGGTTGTAGTTTAATATCTTTTCCACTTGCTAAATGCACTATTATCTCATTACCATCTTTGACAACATGGGTAAGAGGATTGCCACGAGCTGAGAGCAGATAACCCTCTTTAGCTTTGGCAACACTTCCTTTTTTAAGATACTCTGCAACACTTTTACTTACACCTCTTGCCTCGCCTGTCGCAACACTTGTGCTAAACTCATCTCCATAGCCGATAGGGAGTTCCCAAGGGTACATTTTAGTAGTTCCATGACAATCTTGACACTCTATCTCAACAGCAGCTGCGTTTGCTCCGCCTAAGAAACCATCTCCATGCATATCATTTGAAGTATGACAATCTTGACACAGCATACCTTTTTGGAAATGTACATCTTCTTGCATATGAATATAGCGTTTTGTATGAAGTTTTGGTTGTGGGTTTCCATCTTCATCGAAAGTTCCATTGTACTCTGTTTCCATCAAACCTTGATAAGAAACACCTATTCGTTTACCACGATTATGACATGTTGAACAAGTTTCAACGGGGATTCCAGAGTATTCAACATCATGTACTTTTACCTTAACTTCACGAGAAGATTGAATAGAGTGTACAAGCAAGTGACCTTGCTCTTTTTTACTAATGCTTTTATCTTTACCTTCGTAATAACCCTCATTTGAGTATGGAATATGGCAAGATGCACACCCTATCCCTCTAAAATCACCGCGTTTTTGACGACCTTTAGAGCCTGTATGACAACGCAAACACTCTTGACGAAGATAGGTATAAACAGCTAAAGATGGGTCTTTTTGCACTTCCTCGGCAGTTGGAGCTTTTGGGAGTTCATGCATCTCACTTGGAAAACCTTGAGGTTCCATTTTTGAAAGTTTTTGCATATACTCTTGATATTTTTTTGTTCCTAAACGAGAATGAATATCTTTAGGGTTTTTAGTTGCATAATTTCCTGCTGTATGCTCATAACCCTCAAGTCCACCAAAACTCCACATCGCACCTTGAATCTTTCCCTGCTCTGTCATCATAAGAGAGTTCATTTGTGCGTTTACTTGTTCTTGATGGCACATTCCACAAGTGTTCTGATTTATCCAAGTACTTCCAGGTGCTGGATAAAACTCTTTAGGACCTTCATGTGTTGTGAAATATTCGAGAGTTCCTCTGTGTGCTTTAAATTTATGCCGAGTTGCAGGATTTCCACCATGGCAGATAATACAACTGTTTTTTGCATAACCAGCTTCAGAGGCTTTTTTAGCTATGGCTTTTGCCATACCTGATTGTTCATCGCGAATATGTTCTATACCACCATGACATTTAATACAATTATTTGCTTTTGTGTAATCAACTTCAGCAAATAAAAATGTAGAAAAAAGTATGACTAAAAAAAAAGCTCTCTGCATAAATATTTTTACTTATCTTTTGAGATAGCGTCTAAAACACCATTGATAAACTTAGGAGACTGCTCTGTTCCAAAAGATTTAGTTATCTCTACGGCTTCGTTGATAATAACTGCAGAATCAAGCTCTGTAAAAAGTATCTCATAAGCAGCTAAACGCAGTGTTGCTCTCTCAATAGAACCCAAACGCTCAAAATCCCAATCTTTAAGATGTGTAATAATCGCCTTGTCACATGCTTCTAAATTTTGCATCACACCCTCGTAAAGTGTTAGAGCAAAATCTTTTTGTTTGTTTCTAATCTTTTTCTCTTCAAGAATCTCATTTGCATGATCAGTTGTGTTTCCATTTCCCAAATCATAGGCATAAAGTAGTGAAACAACTGCCATTCGAGCTTGTTGACGAGTCGCCATTATAGTGCCTCGTAAAGGTCTAACATCTCGATTACAACTGTCATCGCTTCAAAACCTTTATTACCAGCTTTTGTCCCTGCTCTCTCGATAGATTGTTCAATAGTATCTGTTGTTAAAAGTCCAAAACTTACTGGTTTTTGATACTTTAAACTCATACTTGAGATACCTTTTGTAGCTTCAGCAGAAACATAATCAAAATGAGGAGTTGCACCACGAATTACTGCACCTAAAGCACAAATTGCATCATATTTTCCAGAAGATAATAATTGATCTACTATCATAGGAAGCTCAAACGCACCTGGTACTAAAACATGTGTTAAATCTTCATTGTTTCCGCCATGACGCTCAAATGCATCCCTTGCACCCTCAACAAGTCTATCAACTATAAAATGATTCCATCTTGTACTTACTATCGCAATTTTTTTGCCGTTTATAACTTTTAACTTACCTTCGATTACATTCATCTATTTTCCTTTTATATCTCTTGTATTTTTTTGATTTTTTTGATTAACGCATCTAACTCTTCTAGTTTTAACATATTTGGTCCATCACTTAAAGCACAACTTGGATCAAAGTGCGTTTCAAAAAAGAAACCATCTACTCCGATTGCTGCTGCTGCTTTTGCTAGATATGGCACCATCGAACTATCTCCGCCCGTTTTTCCATTCTGGGCTGTTGGCATCTGAACAGAGTGTGTTGCATCAAAGATAACAGGAGCAAATTCTCTCATTATCACTAAGTTTCTCATATCAACAACCATGTTGCCATAACCAAAAGAGTTTCCTCTCTCACACAGATAGACACCATGTTTTTGTGCATTTTCATAAGTTGGTTCCCAACAGCCTCTAGTTTGTAGCACTTTTAAAAGTGGATACTTCATCGCCTCGGCACTCAAGAACTGACCTTTTTTGATATTTACTTCTTTGTCTGTTTTTGCACATGCTACTAACAAGTCTGTTTGACGACATAAAAACGCAGGTATCTGTAACATATCTACAACTTGGGCTACTTCATTTACTTGCACGCTCTCATGCACATCGGTAACGATTTTATATCCAAAATCATCTTTGACTTTTTGAAGAATACGAAGTCCCTCTTGCATTCCAAGACCACGAAAACTTTCCAATGAAGTTCTATTCGCCTTATCAAAACTAGATTTAAAATAAAAATCTATAGAATCATCATTATGATATTTTTCTAAACCCTTAGCGATTTTAAAAATATTTTCTTCACTCTCAATAACACATGGTCCTGCTAAAAGTTTCATTTTGATTGCCTTTTAAAATATAGAAGACTATTATATCATTTTAAGCAAAAAGTACTTTTAAACCTTCTCTATTTTTGATTTCATACCCCTCATCACCTTTTACCACAAGACCCAATACTAGCAATTTTTTAAGTGTCCTTGAGAGTGTTTCTGGAGTCATATGAAGTGTTTGGGCAAGTTGATATTTTTTCAAATTTTTCAGATCATCCCGATTGTCACAAAGATACTTTGCTAAACGCGCTGTTGAATCTAAAACAATATTTAATTCTATAACATTTTCTAAATGTTTTATCTTCATTGAAAGTGAATGAAATATTTTCAAGGCTACATCTGGATCTTTAAAAAACTCTTGTTTAAATCTCAAAAAATCTATTTTTAGGACAGTTCCATTTGTCTCAAAGATAGCAGAAGCTGGATAGGGTCTATTTTCTAAAACAGGTGCTTCTGCAATCATAGAAGTTGGTTGAAACCGATTCATAACAATTTCATTATCTTTAAGATCAGTTTTAAATACTTTAAGAGTGC
Source organism: Sulfurimonas sp. (assembly GCA_045046645.1). Lineage (GTDB taxonomy): Bacteria > Campylobacterota > Campylobacteria > Campylobacterales > Sulfurimonadaceae > Sulfurimonas. The sequence goes on from JASFZD010000066.1 coordinate 5,720, forward strand.
CTTTTATAAGTATTTGTAGATTTGTAGGCATCTCTTTTTCATAAAAAAGAATTTGTCCACTTTTGTAATTTTTTTTCACTGAAAATGAGAGCATTAATTGTAATTGTTCTTCACTAAAATGATGAAAAAAAATACATGATTTTAAATTATTCACATCTAACCTTATATTATTTTGAGTAATATAACTTTATAAAGCTTAAATAATGATTTATTTTATACGAGCAACTAATATCCCTGCAAATACGATAAGAGATATACCAAAGAGTGTTATTAATGATGGAAAATTATCACCAAGCATAAGACCAACGATGATGGAAAAAAATATGTTTGTATAAGAGACTGCTCCAACTATTCCTGCTTTTGTTTCTCCATAGGCTTTAGTCATTAGTAGTTGTGAGATGGTCGCTAAAATACCCATGCCTATCACATAAATCCAGACGACACCTTGAGGCATCACAAACTCAGCAAACATAAAATCTAACTCTGGCATGTGGACATAAGGAGATACTAAAAATAGTAAGATAGGACCTATAGTTCCAGTCAGCATAAAAGAGAGGACTATCGCTCTAGTATCATAATATCTTTTTAATTCTCGCACTGAAGTGTAAGCTAGTGCTGCACCAACACCACTAAATATACCAAGCAAATCATACTTTGAAAAACCAAGTCCACTAGGTTGTGTTATAAATACAATCCCAATAAAACCTATAAAAACAGCAAGCCAGCCTTTTGAGGGAAGTTTTTCATGCAAAAAAGCCCAAGCAAAGATGGCTGTAAAAATCGGTGAAGTTTTAGAGTAGGTCATCGCATCGCCTAAAGAGATATGTGCTATGTTGTAAAAAAAAGCTAAAAGTGCCACAAAACCCATAAATCCACGGAAAAATAGCAAAAATGGCTTCCCCCCTTCATGCACCATCGGATTTTTAAGCACGGCAATACCAACTAAAATAACACCAGAAATATTTCTAAAAAATACTACTTCAAGTGAACTCATACTTTGACTAGCAAGTTTTGCAAAAGCACCCATTATCGCAAAGGTAAAAGATGCTATAAGCATATATTTTACGCCTTTGTTCAACTAAACACCTAAAGCTACATTTATGGAGTATCGCATATCATCATCAAGGTTGTCCATGCTTTTTAGCATCCATCTTAAATAACCTGCATCTTCTCTTGCAACCTCAACAAGTTCTTTGCCCTTATGCTTACCAAATCGAAAAGTTTTTACTAAGATTGGTGTCGCTGTAAGTTCTACCATTTTCTCAACAGGATTTACATCTCCAAATTGCTCACTAACAATGGCTTTAAGTTTTGAGAGCAAGAGTTTTAGCACAAGTACATCTCCGATAGCATCATGGGCTTTAACAACTATGCCAAGTGCATTAGCCTCTTTTTCTTCCTCTTTATAAAGTTCCATTTTATAACGAAAATACTGCAATCTATGTGCTTCTTCATCAGGCAAAATATGCTTTGCGACTCTTAGCGTATCTATCACTTTCATTTTGTTCTCAAAACCCTCTTTTTCAAGCATCTTTAAATCAAATGGAGCATTATGAATAATCACATAATTATCATCTGTGTTTAATTCTTCTAGTCTCTTATAAGCTGTTGTCTCTACACAAAGGGGCTTATCTGCTATCATCTCTTCTAGTATTCCATGAACTTCCATAGCACCATAACTGATGGGGACTTCTGCTTTGTTAAATTCATTATGTACCTCAACTTCAGCACCTCCTAAAACGATATATCCGAGTTGGATTACTCTATCATTTTCGCCTGTTCCTGTTGTTTCTGTATCGAGTATTATGTATTTTTTTGCCACTATTTCTCCTACTTTTTACTTTGAAAATTTACTGTAAAACTCTTTGTTGCGTTTGCTTTAACTTTAATGCTAAATGTAACTAAATTTCCCTTAGTAAATCTATATTTTATATCTGTTTTTATCTTAGAATTTATATTTTTGTTAAAAGGAACAAAGAGTTTTATTGTCTTCATTTCATCTGAAGCATTATTAACTGCATATTTTACATCTACATTAAAGTATCGTTTATTATCTTCTCGTTTCATGACTGTTTGTGTCACTTTAGTATCGAAATTTTTTCCAATTCTAAGCTTGATTGATACATCTTTAGGTGTGTGTTTTATGAAAGTCTCACCGAGTAATATAGAACTCTTTTTATATTTGCTATAAGTTCTTACAACACCTTTTGGAAGTGGTAAATCTAGTTTTTGAAGTTTTATAAATTGTGAGACATCTGCTTGAACTTCACCCCTCAAATAAAGTGGATTTTGAAGATTAGCACTATACTCTCTAAAAAATTTCACTCCCTTTTTATCTATAAACTTTATCTGCGTTTTTTCATTGTTTGCAAGATTTACTTTAAAAGGTATAGTGTAAAAATGATACCCCTCATGTGCCTGTTCTCTTACTGCGGTTTTATCTGATATGGCTCTCATGTATCTTACGTTGGGAGTTGGTCTGTTTTTATGAACTCTGTTTATATCACCTGCTAAAACATAAAGTTCTGTATCTTTAAAAGCTTTTCCAGAATGATTTTTTATACTTATCCAAGCACTTAAATCTGCTCGATTCTTTTTAAGTTTTAAGATATAGTTACTACTCCATGAGATATTTTTGATAAGATAATCTATCTTCATGTCTGCGTTTACATCTTTTTTTGATGTAACATTCCACACTAAAGATGGCTTTGTGATAAGCTCATTAGGGATAGACTCAAAAACAATCTCTTTTGCATCAACTGTTTTTATAAGTTCATCAGAAGTTTTAACAACACATCTACTAGCACCACTTGACAAAAGTAATACTCTCTTTTTATCAACTAAAACTGTTTTTCCGACAAAAGCATCTAAAAGTTTCCCTTGTGTGAGCTTATCATAACGGTACTGTTGCGAAAAAAGTAATACATCCTTTGGTAATTCAACATTTACCGACTCTGTATCAATACTGTTTGCTACATCTTTATAGATGATAAACTTATCAGTGCGTTTAAGTGAAAGTTTTCTCTCCTCATGCACAAGTCCAATATTTGAATTGTATACTATAAGTGAGTTTGTTGTTGGTGCTTGACTTAATGTGGTTGCGTTTAGCATACTTTGTAGTGATAAAACAGTTATGATTGTTAAAGTTATGTTTTTCATCTGACATCCTTTTATCTGAATATGATACACTTATAAAAAAAATAAAGAGTAATATTTTGATAACATCACCTATGGGCTACTTGCTAATTCTTGCACTTGTAGTTACTATTTTTCATCTTTTAGAGAGTAAAATGCAGTTTAAACTCTTTAAGTATATTCCTGCTGTTGTGATGATTTACGCGTTTAGTATGTTGCTTGCAAGTATGAATGTTTTTGCTTCAAACGCAGAGATAAATGCCATTTATAAGCTCACAAAAACAAATCTACTCCCTGCTATGCTTTTTCTTATGTTACTTCAAGTCGATTTTCGACACTTTTTTAAACTTGGTAAATCTTTACTCATTGCTTATGTTTTAGCTGTTTTATCCATCGCTTTTGCTTTTATCTTTGTAGCATATTTCTTTGGTTTCAACGCCGATATGTCTGCTGCTTTTGGCGCTCTTGCTGGGTCATGGATGGGTGGTACTGCGAACATGATAGCAGTTGGTTCAGCTCTGCATGTGAGTGAAGATGCCTTTGCTTATGCCCTTGTTGTAGATAGTGTAAACTATACTATATGGGTTATGTTTCTTCTTTTTTTAGTGCCTTTTTCCTCTATCTTCAACAAGTTTACAAAAAGTAGTGAGAACTTAGCTTATCTTGGCGATATTGGCTGTGCTTGTTCTATGGGTGCTAAACGCTACTGGCTTCTTATAGCACTTTCTCTCGCTGTTTCACTTCTCTCACAAATGATTGCTACAAAATTTGTACTCTTAAACGCAACTACAAGCATAGTTTTACTTGCTTCTTTGTTTGGAATACTTGGCTCATTTACAAGACTAAAAAATCTTAATGGTTCAAGTGAAGTCTCCACAACTATGCTCTATATCATCATAGCTCTCATTGGTTCAAAAGCAGTAATCAACAACTTTAGCGGTCTTGGTTTGTATGTTCTTGCTGGATTTACTATCTTAGTTATTCATGCAATTATTATGGTTCTCGGTGCTAAAATTTTTAAGCTTGACCTCTTTAGTGTTGCTGTTGCATCGCTCTCAAATATAGGAGGTGTTGCCTCTGCTCCTATCCTTGCGGCAACTTATAACAAAAGTCTTGTAAGTGTTGGTGTTTTGATGGCTATTATGGGTTACTTGATTGGGACTTTTGGAGGATTATTAGTTGGAAATATCTTAATGGGAATGTCACAATGAAAATAAAAACAATAACAAGTGAGATAAAATATATCCCACTAAAAACACCATTTATCACAGCACTGAGACGGGTAGAAAATGTTGAATTTGTAAGAGTCAAGATAGAGTGTGACAATGGCTTGTTCGCTTTTGGTGAAGCACCTGCTACTATGGCAATAACTGGTGAAGATTTGGAGATTATCACAAACTCCATAGATAGTATAAAAAAATCACTTATCTCTACAACACCAAAAAAAGCACTCTCACTTTTACACCTATCACAAATAGGAAGTAGTGCTAAAGCAGCGCTTGATATGGCTTTTGTTTCTCTGCTTGCAAAAGAGCAAAGAGTAGAACTTTATGAGTATCTAGGGGCTAAAGAAAGAAGAGAGATTAAAACTGACATTACCATAAGCCTAAATACAAAAGATAAAATGCTTCAAGATGCAAAAGAAGCTTATGAAAATGGTCACGATATACTCAAAGTAAAACTAGGCAGTGACATAAACCATGCCATAGAAGTCACAAAACAACTCTCTTTAAACTTACCAAAAGCAAAACTGCTTATAGATGCCAATCAAGCTTGGAGTCTAGAAGAGTCTTTATTGTATGTAAACGCGATAAAAGATATAAGCATAGAACTTATAGAACAACCAGTAAAAGCCAAAGACCTTGCATCTCTAAAGAGTATCACACAAGCAACAAACATCCCAATACTTGCAGATGAAGCTGCGTTTAGCTTAGAAGATGTAAAGCAGATAGTAGAGACAAAAAGTGCAAATATGATAAATATAAAACTTATGAAATGTGGTGGTATAACAAAGGCTGTTGAGATTTTAGAGTATGCTAGAGAAAATCATGTGAAATGTATGTTAGGTTCTATGCTTGAAGGACCCATCTCCATAGATGTTGCGATGAACTTAGCTATGGCTTACAGTGATGTTATAGAGTATGTGGACCTCGATAGCCCACTACTCTATAAAGAGGTCTAATAAAGTCCGAATTTTCCATCATTGCGTTTGTATAAAACACGAGTTTTGTCTTCATTGTCTAAAAATATTTCAAACATTTTTCCACTATCTTTAAGGTCATTTAAAACATCTTCAACTTCACGAGGTTTATAGAGGTCTAGTTCTACTGGAACTATTTCGTCTTCTTGTTCTTGTGCTGCATCTTTTACATTTACATTTTCAGATTTAGCTTCATTTAAACCGATTTTATGATGAGTACTATCTCTATCATGCATACGACGCATCGCTTTTTGAGCACGAGATATAGCAATATCTATAGCAGCGTATAAATCATCATCATTTTGTTTGATAATCACAGAGTTCTTGTGTGCAAGGTTGATAACAAGCTCTATGAGTGAATGCTCTTTACCCTTTTTAGTCTGAGCAGAAGCCACCATACTTACAGAAATAATGTCTAGATTAAATTTTTTAAGTGTTTCGATTGATGTTGTCATATGAGCTTTAATAGCCTCAGTAAGTTCTAGTTGTCTTCCTGTTAGAGAAATGTTCATGGTAAAATCCTTTTAATACATATAATATAGATTATAGCATTAAAAAGTTTACAATGAATAATAAGCTTATAACTTTTGTATGGTTCTTCTGAAATAACGAATTGGTTCAGTTCCTGCATCTGATGACACTGTAATATCTAGCACTACAGTTCCATCTGATTGAGGATCTGTAATAGGGGTTTTTAGAGCTACTGTTACATTACCATCGCAACTAGTCCCAGGATATGACATATATGTTAATACTGATATGTCAACATCAAAAAGTCCATTATTATATGAAAAAGGCGCGATATTATCTTTGGAACACGGTGCTACAATGGACATCTCTAGCATGGCATAATCTGCAGCACTTTGGGAGAGTAATATTGCCTGCTCATATAGATATGTATCTGTAGTTTTTTTTGTTGTTGTTGTTGTAAGACTCAGGGATAAGGCTATAATAGTTGCAAGGATGACAATAACAGCAATGGCCATAATCATAGCTATCCCATTTTTAGATTTACTTCTCATTAAAAAACCGTTTTTTCTTTGCATAATGAATACCCTCCATTATTATCACCGTCAATGATATCACTTTTAACACAAACTTGTATCTTAACTAAAGAACTCTGTGCAATAAATCTAAAACTACTGACATTTTCCATGATTACACTTGTCTTACCATCAAATCTTGTTTCACCATTCCAAGGTTGATATGCGTACCATAATTTAAGCGTTCCACTCTTAGTTACAGCATTCCAATCATCTATCCCCACAGCATAAGCAGTCCATGCCAACTGATAAAACTCATAAGCATCTGTTCCAGAAAATGTTGGAACAGTATTTGGCAATAAATGTGACAGATTGAATGGGTTATCTTTTATTGGATGCATTGCGTCTGTTACCTGATCATTTATAGCACCACTCCAGCCCCATGGATTTGCGCTCAAGACTTGAGAACCCACAAAATAGAGTGCCGCATCATCGATTGATTTAGTATTATCTCCTGAGAGAGTTTGTATTAATGGAGTTATATTATTTGTTGTTGTACCTGGAGATACTAATTTAGTTGCATCACTTGCAGTTAAATCTATAACACCGCTCCAATAAAAACCAGTATCACCTCGAAATCCTTCAACATCAGCACCAATCCACTCTATAATATTTGCTGTACCAGCACTATAGTCGCTTAAAGAAGTTGAAGTGTTATCATCTTCTCTTGCAATCGTAGAATCTTTAATCCTGTATTGTAACCTTTTTGAAACAAACTCTACTGCTGCTAAAGAATCTGATTGCAATTGATTGTTTACTTTTGTATAAATAAAACTTTTATATGCCTGTGCTATGAACTCTGTTCCAAATTTACCTATTATTCCCATAATTACAATAACAAAAACAAGTTCAAGCATTGTAAATGCTCTTTTATTAACAGACTTTATCATGGAAGCACCTTGTGATAATTATTGACTTCACCAACATTAGCGACATATGTTCTTAGCACAGTAATATTAACATCATCACTATTTCTTATAGTTAATGTTATCTCTTTTAAATCTTTATTATTTACTGTATTACCAAATGTGATACAAGTTCCTGCAACACTACATAAATTCACATCCAACTTGCTATAATAAGCCTTTTTATAACCTTGTGCAGACAATAAAAAGCCATTACTAAGATTTAAATCTTCATTTTCAATAAAAGTAGCATTCCAATCATGGATGGCATAATCTACTGGATATTCTGTATGAAAAAATGATGGTGCTGTATCACTGAGGCAAATTCTGTTATATAGTTTAGTATTAGGTGCAATTGGTCTATTTACATTCCCAAGTCTTGTATTAATAGATGAAGGTAAATCATTTTTTGCACAATCTCCAGTATCTACTATTCTTGAAAGTTCACTTGTATCATTAAAATCACTCAATGAATTTACATCCCAAACAGCTGTTGAAGTAGCTGTAAGTTCTGCTACAGATGCAAAGATAGCTTCTTGAACTAAATTTCCTTCCATCCCCTTAGCATTTACCTGCAACATCATAGGCAATGATACAACAGAGATAGCTATCACAACAATTGCAAAAATTAACTCTATAAGTGTAAAAGCACTTCGAGCTAACAAATCATGCTTTCTTACCACATAGTTCTCCTATTGACTCTATTTATATATTTTGTCTTTGTTGTTGTGTTGGAGTCATGAGAACCACTCCATGCAATCTTTCCTCGATATTCAATCTCATGTAAATTCACGCTCGCATTACTGTCAGTAGTATTATAAATTAACCATCTAGGAACAGTATCTTTCATATAAGTTGCATATGGCAAAGTATTAGTTGTAGTGTTATAACTATGTACTCTATTTATTATATAAAATGCACCATCCGTATCGATTACACTTACTGTTACTTTTGTGTCATTAATATCAGTAACTTTGTCAAAAGTAGCTTCAACATGCTCTGTGTTTGTATACCATCCAGGAATACGCCTAATGGCAGTATCATAATTAGGAATAATTGTTGCATTACATTCATTTCCACTTGTATTGCCATCACAATAAACTTCATAGTATATCAAAACATCTGGTTCTCCATTAGCACCTGACTGACAGGGAGAAGTAGCATCACAAACTATCGTTGTTTTTGCTGCAGATGTTGACCCTTGGTAATGATTGATAGTTTTAGCAATTGTTTGATTTCCATCTGCTGTTTGGTTTGAATTTAAATCTGCATAAAATGTATTACTTAAATCATTAAACTTAATAAATCCATATGTAATTTGTTCAGGATTGGCAACTGCTGATGTATTGGTATCTTTATCAAAGTTCATATTGGTTCTTATTCTAGATTCTCCTAGTAAAGCTTTGTTAAAAAATCTTTTGGGGAAAGTTTTACTAATATTTAAATCCAAATTATTTGCTAAAATAGAACCATTCAAATCTTGTGTGGAGTTTAAATCATGTACTCTAAATCTATATACAAGAGCTGTGTTTTTTGTCGGCGTTTTAGTGACATTTAAAAGTAACTCTTTAGCATAACAACCATCCGTAAAGTTTGTAGTTTTAACTCCATTATAACCTTGAGCAATGATAGTGTTATTAAGATGAATAGACATATTCTCATCTTTATCAAAATCTGACATATATACAAAACTACTATTCGCATCATTCATCCCAATTGTTAATAAATTTGTAACATTAAATTTATACGGATGAAAAGTTATATTATAATCATTAAATACTAGATTTGAATCACTGGCAATTAAAGGATGACTGCTGATATTACATCCGTTATTTGAATCGTATGCATTTACACTTGCAACATCTGCACTATCTAAAACACAATCAGACCCATTTAAAAAATAATTTCCCGTATGGTGAGACTGTTGCACACTATCAATAGAAGTCCAACTAGTATCTAGCATACTTAAAGTGTAGTCGCCAACTTGATTTATAGATGTATTCATCTCTGCTGCACCATTAATAAATTTTGTTGTAAAATTATGATCTACAATATCGTTACATTTAGTTGGGTCTAAGGTTACATCACTTGGCACCCATCCATAGCCGGAACTTGTACCGCTCTGCGTATTAAGGTGAAAATTATATCCAACTGAGGCTGTATTATCTAAATGATTTGTTGCTTTTACTTCTAAATTATAGTAGTACCCTGCTGCTAAATTTAATCTTGGATTTGTCGTAACAATCAAACCAGAAGCATTCGTGGTTAACCTCTGACTTGGAGTGGCAGAATGATTTTGGTCTTGGTCATCTATATGCATCAAAAATGCTTCTGGTCTTATAGAAAAATTATCTCTCGCACAAATCAGTTTAGTACTGAGTCCATACACGCACTCCATACAAATGTCGAGTTCAGATTTTGTCATCGCAGAGTTAAAGCTTGCTCCTGCATTGCTACACCACTGTGCTACACGATCTACTCCATTTGCTATATCAACTGCACACTCTCCAGTTTTCACAGCATTTGAAAAATTAAGTACATTCCACCGTGTCTCACCGTTGTCTGTGATCTTTTCTAGTTTTATTATACTTCCATTATTATCAACATTATAACTTAATCTCAAAGCAACATTCTCTCTTGCTGTTTTATAAAAATTTACATTATTTGTTATTAAATCTGTTTTAAATGTATTATCCAATATTATCCACTCTCTATCACTAATAGAATTTCCTGATTCACTACATGCTGCTCCTGTATAATGAAAAGATTTTAAATCTAACATATCTACACCTACCACAGTAGTTATGCTTTTAAGAGTATGTAGGTCAGGATTAGATGTTTCATTCATATCAATTGATACAAGACTCAAGTTAGCATCTCTATTGGTTACCTGAGTATTCAGATTGTAAGAGTAGTTAGTTGCATCTATGTACAAACCATTTTCGATAATATTAAAAGCTCCATACACTGGTAAAAACTCTGTTAAACCACCACCACATATCGGGACATCTGTATCTATTAGACTCGAACGCGTGATAGTCAAATTGTCATTAGCAGACAATGGTATCGTTAAATCATAAGTAATTCTAGCAACAATAGGCAAAGAAAGTGTTTGCATTTTTGGGTCTAAGGAAAAATAAGTATAAAAATACTCAAAGGCATCAAAAGAAGTCACAGGTATCTCTTTAATATAGCTATTACTTACATTTAGATCTACATCGGCAACTGGTATTTTTGTAAGAGAATTCGTTTCAGTTACAGAAACGCTCTCTGTTTTGTATGTTGCTTGTGTTGTATTGATATCGATAATGTCAAGATTAATATTACTTGCTACAATTTCTGAATCTTGAGTATTTTGAAAATACATTGCAACCTCTATAGGAAGAGTGGGATCATTTGCTGTCACATCACCACTGACAAAAGGACCTTTTGCTGCATCATACCCTTCTGTTAAAAATAAGCCATTTTGCTTATACGCATAATCGTAACATATACTAGGTTCGCGTAAACCACTGATTTTATTTACAAATACTCCTGTATCCCATTGTGCATCTCCAGTATCTGCTAGTGCCATTTTAAAGTGATATGTTTGTCCTGGAGTTAAATTATCCAGTGTTGCATGCAGGATATGTGTTAGTCCATCATACTCTACAATAACAGGAGAAGTCCCGCCATTGTTTAGCGCGATATTATCAATGAAAAAAGCACTATTTGTTAAATTCTCAGGGGTTGCATCATCATATATTCCAAGTGTCCCATTATTGACATTATTTACTGTTACTGGCAAGTAGTTTCCTATATTGCTAATAGTCACAAAAGTCTGATTATCAACAACTCTTGCAATATTATAAACAACTCCTGCAGGCAAATCACCCCCTGAAATAAAAAATCCAAAAGCATCATTAAATCGAGAACCTACATATTCGTTATACTCATCCGAAGCAAACTGATAGTCTATGAGTAAAAGTCTTGTATTCGTATCAAGAGTAACATCAAATTCAAAAATCACTGGATTGAACACTGCACTTGAATCAATAGCAACTAAATCTGTATCAGTATACTGCCCTGATGGTTGTTTTGAAATACTTCCCGAGCTATTTGTTGTAAATGACTCAACAACTGTGGAACCAGTGAGGATAATACCCTCATCAATCTCCAAACCTGCACCATTTATGCCGTTGGAATACACCCCAACTTGCGTCCCTGCTCCATGTGTTATAGTGGGATTTGAGATAGTAATTCCCACACCTTGTATTTGTGTTGCTAAAGTAGATGCATTAGATCCTGATGTATATGTTGCAAATGCAAAAATATCTACAGTAGATAATGCAAAAATTAGTAGCGGGAAATAAAACATTTTAGTAAAAGATTTCATGACAGACTCCTTATTGCTAGATAAAAACATTGCAATAAAAAATAGGGCTCAGTTGCAATATATAAATACTAACACTCCATTATCTATTGATTTAGCTTGAAGTCTGCTTAAAGTAGATAAGATTTATTTATTTAAAAAAGAAGAAATCTTCTCAGCGACAGTGTATTCTTTGGAGTCTGCTAAAATAATTTGTGCGGCTTTATTTACATCTGAGTTAAAGACTAAGGGTCCTATAAAGTTTACTATGGAGTCTTCTATGGGAGTTTGGATAAGAAGTATGTTA
>JASFZD010000067.1:0-21046 GCA_045046645.1 Sulfurimonas sp.
TCTGCCAAAGATTGTGCATAGCTAACTTCCTCTTTACTCTGTAAACGCAAGCCATAATCAACTATGGCTATGTCAAATGCGATATTGTTCTCCAAAAGTAAAAAGAGTAGGGCAGTAGAATCTCCACCAGCAGAAAATGCTAGTAGATTTTTAGAAGATGCTAGGGTTTCTAAAGTGGTTTTTTTAAGCATTGTCCACAGTAGCAGTTAAAATATTGCCGATGAGTCCAGTAATCTTTGCTTTATAAACAGTCATAAACTTTAAATTTTCATCTTTAGTTCTATCATTAACATAGACCTCACCATCGATATCAGGTGCCCAGATAAGTTCTCTTGCACTAAGAAGATACTCATGCTCATCACTCTCTCCATCTATAACTATCATTAGCTCTTTTCCTATCTCATTCTCAAGTGATTTTTTTGTAGCTTCTGAGGCTATATCTCCAAGGATTTGCGCTCTGTCTGCTTTTACTTCATCAGAAATCTTTCCATCCATTTCGTGTGCTGAAGTCGTTTCTTCATCAGAATAAGAAAATATGTTCATTCTATCAAAGCCAAAAGAAGCAGCAAACTCACACATCTCATCAAACATCTCTTGCGTTTCATTTGGATGCCCAACGATAAAACTTGTACGAACAAAAGAGTTTGGCAGGCTTCGCATATAGTTTAAAAGTTCTAATGTTTTTTCTTTTCCAAATCCGCGTTTCATTAAACGCAGCATATTATCATTGATATGCTGGATAGGCATATCAAAGTAGTTGTGAAACACTTCACTTTTTGCGATATTTTGCAAGAGTGCCATACTTGTAGTCGATGGATAAAGGTATAAAATACGAGCAGATGTAACACCCTCTATAAGTTCTATCCTTTGGATAAGAAGTGACAACCCATCTTTTACATTTTGGTCACGCAGATAGGAACTAGAGTCTTGTGAAACAAAAGAAAAATCATAATACCCTTTATCGGTAAGGCACTTCACTTCACGAGCGATAGAATCTAGGTTACGAGAGTTTAACTTACCCTTAAAAGAGGGGATAGCACAAAAACTACAAGTTTGATTGCAGCCCTCTGAAAGTTTTACATAAGCATGATAGGTAGAACCTGTTACAACTCTCTCGGCTCCATCTATTAAAAATACTTCCTCACTAAAACGGCTCTCTTTAGCTTGGAGGAGTTCATCGATTTTATCATAATCACCAACGCCCGTAAAGATATCAACTTCAGGAATTTGCTCCATTAAATCTTCTCTATATCGCTCACTCAAACATCCAGCCATCACTAAAAGCGAATCTTCTTTTCTAGCTTCATGCAAAGAAAGAACGGTATTGATAGACTCTTCTTTAGCTGCATCGATAAAACCACATGTATTGACGATGATAACATCAGCCTCATCATTATTATCAGTGAGTTCAAAGTTTTTAAGTCGTCCCATCATCACTTCCGTATCGACAAGATTTTTTGTGCATCCTAAAGATACTATGTGGAGTTTATTGCTCATATTGCTTCTTTATAAATATTTTTTGTAATTATACCGTATAATACTATTATGAAAATATATGATGTTTTAATTTTAGGTGCTGGTGCTAGTGGGTTGATGTGCGCTAGTAATATATCTAAGAAAAAAAGTGTTGGGATTGTTGATGTAAACGAAAAAGTTGCTAAAAAGATGAAAATCTCAGGTGGGGGCAAGTGTAACATTACAAACGCAAATGTAAGAGGTGATAATTTTGATGGTGATAGTGATTTAGTTTCTTTTGCACTAAAGAAGTTTTCTAAAGATAATTTACTTGATTTTTTAGATAGACACAGAGTTCCTTTAGAACTTAGAAAAGATAGGTATTATTTTTGTCAAAACTCTTCAGATGAGATTATTGAAGTACTTAAACAGAGTGCTAAAAATGCAGAGTTATTTTTAAATACACAGATTTATAATGTAAGCAAAGAAGATGATATATTTAATGTGCATACGAGTAGGGGAGTTTTACAATCAAAATCGCTTGTTGTTGCAACTGGTGGAAAAAGTTTTAAAATATTGGGTGCTAGTGAGATAGGTCTAGAAATTGCAAAAAGTTTTGATATAAAAGTCAAAGAGTTTAGCCCAGCTCTTGTAGGGCTTACTGTTCAAAAAGAGCAGTTTTGGATGAAAGATTTAAGTGGACTCAGCTGTTATGTAAATATTAAAGTGGCAGATAAAATCTTAAAAGAAGAGATGTTGTTTGCACATAAAGGTATAAGTGGACCATGCGTTTTATCTGCCTCACTTTACTGGAAAAAAGGCGAGATGAGTATAAACTTTTTGCCTAATGAAAATATAGTGGAATTAGTTACTGGAAGTAAAAAGCTTGTAAGTTCTGTAATCCCTTTAGCAAAAAGACTCTCTAAAGCACTTTTAAAAGCAGTTGATGTTGTGGACAAAGAGTGTAAAAAATTAAATGCACAAGATATAAAACGGTTAAAAATGTTGCATGATTACTCTTTTGCCCCTGCTGGTAATTTTGGTTTTACAAAGGCTGAGGTCAGTCGTGGTGGTGTGTTGAGTAGTGAGCTTGAGATTAAAACCTTAGAATCAAAACAGATTAAAGGACTTTATTTTATTGGTGAAGTGGTAGATGTTACGGGTGAGCTTGGTGGATATAACTTCCAATGGGCGTTTAGTAGTGCTGTGGTGTGCGCAAATGCACTGAAGTTTTGATATAATGATATAAATAAAAAAATAAAAAGAGAAATGAAAAAATGCAAAGAGTAGAACCTATGACACTTTTCGGCTATGAAAAACTACAAGCTGAAGTAAAAGATTTAAGAGATGTAAAGCGTCCTCAAGTTGTAAAAGATATAGAAGAAGCACTAGAACATGGTGATTTAAAAGAAAACGCAGAGTACCATGCAGCTAAAGAGATGCAAAAGATTATAGATAATCGTTTAGCCGATTTATCTGTAATTTTAGGAAATTCTCAGATAGTAGATCCTAGTGAATTGGAACATGCAAAAGTGAGTTTTGGCTCAACAGTTGTGATGACAAATATGGATACAGATGAAGAAGTGACCTACACTATAGTTGGTGGTTGTGAGTCAAATCCAGATAGAGGTCTTATCTCTTTTGCTTCACCTTTGGCAAAACAACTTTTAGGACATGCAGAGGGAGATGAAGTTAAGTTTCGTCTTCCTGGTGGTGAAAAAGAGTTTGAGATTGATGAGGTAAAATATCAGGAGATAGTTTTTGAGTGTCATGACTAAAACCATAAATGTTGGGATTATTGGTGTAAGTGGTTATACAGGTTTAGAACTTGTAAAAATGCTTATAAATCATCCGATATTTAATCTTAACTATGTTGCAAATTCTACAGGTCAAACGACGATAGATGAACTTCATCCATCACTTAGTGGTGTATGTGAGTTGGAAGTAAAAAAAGCAGATGTACAAGAGTGTGCATCTTCTTGTGCTCTTGTTTTTTTAGCAGTACCACATAAAACTGCTATGGCATTTGTAAAACCATTGAGAAAACTAGATATCAAGATAGTTGATTTTTCAGCTGATTATAGATTGACACAAGATGTGTATGAAGAGTATTATTGTCCACACACTGATGTGGAGAATTTACAAAATGTGGTTTATGGTCTTCCTGAAATGTTTAGAGAAGAGATTAAAAAAGCTTCACTTGTTGCAAATCCAGGATGTTATCCAACATCTGCGATTTTAGGTTTACTTCCTTTTCTAAACAAAAGGATTCCTAACACTCCTATCATTATAGATGCAAAAACTGGAGTGAGTGGAGCAGGAAAAAAGCTGAGTGAAGTGACACATTTTGTAAATGTAAACGATAATATGTTTGCTTACAATCCATTTTTTCATAGACATGCACCAGAGATTGCTCAAAAGTTAGGAATCTCGTTTGATGATATAAATTTTGTACCACATTTAGTACCATTAACACGCGGAATGATTTCCTCTATCTATATTCAAACGCAGGGTGAGTTTGACGCAGAGGAGATACTTCAAGAGTATTATAAAAATGAGCCTTATGTGCGTATCTGCAAAAATCCAGTGGATATGAAAAACAGTGCTGGAACTAATTTTTGTGATATTTATGTGAAACAAAAAGGGAACTTGTTATTTATCTCAAGTTCGATAGATAACCTCCTTCGTGGTTCATCATCTCAAGCACTTGCAAATGCAAACTTAATGATGGGACTTGATGAAAACAGTGGCATTCCAAATATAGCTTATGTCCCATAGTTTTAACATGCAAGAAGGTGCATTTGTTATTTCAGATGCACATTACTCTCTTCTAAGACCTGAGCTTTTTGGACTAATCGAAGCTATTTACTTAAAAAAACTAAAACCTACACAACTCATACTCATGGGTGATATTTTCGATTCACTTTTTGGTAGTATAAAATACACATATACAAATAACCAAAAGATTATAGATATGCTCAATAAGATTGCTTTAGATATAGAAGTGATTTATCTTGAAGGTAATCATGACTTTAATCTTAAAAAAATGTTTAAAAATATGCAAATATTTACTATAAAACAACAACCTGTTTTATGTAACTATAAAGATAAAAAAGTTTATTTAGCACATGGAGATTTTGATGGTGCTTTGGGTTATAAAATATATACTTATCTTATACGACATCCTTTAGTACTATTTTTTTTGAGATTGATAGATAATCTCAGTAAACATTCTATTTTGAACTATGTGGATAATCATCTTGGTAAAAAAGATGATTGCAGTGAGTTTGTGGGTTTTAAAAATTTCATAGCTAAACGCATACTAGGTAAATATCATTGTGAGTATTTTATAGAGGGGCATTTTCACCAAAATAAGCAGTTAGATTTTGACGAATTTACTTATATTAATTTAGCTGCTTTTGCTTGCAATCAAAGATATTTTATTGTAAAATCTTTACAAGATAAAGAGTTACTAGAAGAAAAGATGTTCTCTAAGGAGATATAAATATGGGTGATAATGCATTAAAAGTTGGTTCCAATGAAATGGAACTCGTTGACTTTCGTATATTAAAACAAGAAGAAGATAGTGTATATGAGGGTATTTATGGTATCAATGTTTCAAAAGTTAGAGAAATTATCCGTGTACCAGTACTAACAGAGCTCCCCGGTACTCCTGATTTTATCGAAGGAATATTTGATTTAAGAGAAGTTGTAATTCCTGTGGTTAACTTAGCCAAATGGATGGGCATACAACCGCCAGAAGATATAAAAAAAAATTCAAGAGTTATTATCACTGAGTTTAATAATGTGCTTATTGGTTTTGTCGTTCATGAGGCAAAGCGTATTCGTCGGATAAGCTGGAGTGATATAGAACCAGCCTCTTTTATGAGTGGAACAGGTTCTTTAGATTCAAGTAAAATAACAGGTGTAACGAAGATAGAAGATGACAATGTACTTCTAATTCTTGACTTGGAAAGTGTTGTTCAAGATCTTGGGCTTTACTCACCAGATGTAGATAATATTCCCCAAGAATTAGAAACATTTTCTGGTTTAGCTTTAGTCCTTGATGATAGTTCAACCGCTCGTAAGATAGTAAAAGAGGCTTTAGTAAAAATGGGATTTAAAGTTGTTGAAGCTACTGATGGTGAAGATGGATTGTTGAAGTTAAATGATTTATATAATACTTACGGTGAAGGCTTGGCAGACAATTTAAAAGTAATTATTTCTGATGTTGAAATGCCAAAAATGGATGGTTTTCATTTTGCATCTAATGCCAAAGATGATGAGCGTTTTACCAATATTCCGATAGTGTTTAACTCATCAATTAGTGATCATTTTAGTGAAGGTAGAGGTGAAAAAGCTGGTGGAGAGGCTTACTTAGTTAAGTTTGAAGCAAGCACATTTTACAATGAAGTAGCACGCGTTGTTCGTGCACATATAAAGTAGGGGTGTAAATATGGATGAATTTCAAGAAATACTACAAGATTTTTTAGTTGAATCTTTTGAACTCGTAGAAAAATTAGATGAAGATTTAGTAGAGTTAGAAACAAATCCTGAGGATTTAGAGCTCTTAAATGGAATCTTTCGTGTTGCTCATACAGTAAAAGGAGCATCATCATTTCTAAATTTTGATGTTTTAACACACCTAACACACCATATGGAAGATGTTTTAAACAAAGCGAGACATGGTGACCTTATACTTACTCCAGATATTATGGATGTTGTTCTAGAGTCGATTGATTTGATGAAAGCGCTTCTTAATGTTATTCGCGATACAAGTGCTGATGCAGGTGTAGATGTGGCTGCGTGTGTAGCAAGACTTGATAAAGTAAGTGGTGGTTCAGGAGAAGTGGAAGCACCAGCATCAGCAGTTATCGAAGAAGTTGTTCCTGAGGCTCCTGCTGAGGAAGAGGAACTGGATTTTGATAGCATGGATGATGATGCTGTTGATGCAGAGATACAAAGACTCCTTAATCAGCGTCAAGAGGAAGACAAGGCGAAGCGTGCAGCTAAAATTGCTGCGGGTGAAAGTGTACCAGAAGCTCCACCGTCTCCAGATGAAGAGGAAAAAGCAATTCCTAAAAAAGAGTCTAAAGTTGCTGCCCAAGCACCAGTTGCAAAACCTGCAAAGTCTACTCCAAAAGCAAAAGCAGCAGCACCTGTTCACCGTACTCCTGCTGTAGTCGAACAGACGATTCGTGTTGATGTAAAAAGACTTGATCACTTAATGAACTTGATTGGTGAGTTAGTTCTTGCCAAAAATAGACTGATTAAAATCAATGATGATGTTGAGGAACGCTATGAGGGAGAAGAGTTTTTAGAAGAACTTAATCAAGTTGTTTCTATCGTTTCTTTGGTTACAACAGATCTTCAGATAGCTGTTATGAAAACAAGAATGCTACCTATTGGAAAAGTCTTTAACAAGTTTCCAAGAATGATTCGTGACCTTTCTCGAGAACTAAGCAAAGAGATTGATTTAGAGATATCTGGTGAAGAGACAGAACTAGATAAGTCGATTGTAGAAGAGATTGGCGATCCACTTGTACATATTATTCGTAACTCTTGTGATCATGGTGTTGAAACGCCAGATATTAGAACGGCCAATGGCAAGCCCGCAAAAGGTACTATTGATTTAAAAGCATATAATGAAGGAAACCAAATCGTTATTCAGATTGATGACGATGGAAAAGGTTTAGATGTTGAGATGCTTAAAGCAAAATCACTAGAAAATGGGATAATCACCGAAAAAGAGTCTGATTCTATGAGTGATAAAGAAGCATTTAGTCTTATTTTTAAACCAGGTTTTTCTACAGCTGCCTCTGTAACAAGTGTATCTGGTCGTGGTGTTGGAATGGATGTGGTCAAAACAAATATCGAAAAACTCAATGGCATGATTGATATTGAAAGTACATTAGGGGAGGGAACTTCTATAAAATTAAAAATCCCTTTAACTCTAGCAATTATTCAAGCACTTTTAGTTGGTGTGCAAGAGGAGTATTATGCTATTCCTTTAGCTTCTGTTTTAGAGACTGTTAGAATCTCAAAAGATGAGATTTATACTGTTGAGGGTCGCTCTGTCATGAGACTTCGTGATGAAGTTCTTTCTCTTGTTCATATAGGGGATATTTTTGAAGTTGAACGCATTTTAGATGGAAGTGAGCATGCTTATGTTGTTGTTCTTGGATTAGGAACAAGTAAGTTGGGTCTTATTGTTGATACTTTAGTTGGTCAAGAAGAGATAGTTATTAAATCTTTAGGTGACTATTTAAAAGGTATAGAGGGGATTGCTGGAGCAACAATACGAGGTGATGGTGGTGTAACACTAATTGTAGATGTTGTTGCCATAATGGAAATGGCAAGAACTGTTAAATCAACGGTTATGGTTGAAGCATCTAGTGGTGCTGTCTCCAACGAAAAAACGAAGGCGAGTGATTATACTGTTATGATTGTAGATGACTCAAAAACAGATAGAACTATCATGAGAAAATCACTTGAATCTATGGGACTTACTCTAGTAGAGGCTTCTGATGGTCAAGAAGCACTCAATATTTTAAAATCAGGGGATCATAACTTTGATGCAATGCTTGTTGATATTGAGATGCCAAGAATGGATGGTTATACACTTGCAACAGAGATTAAAAAGTACAATAAATACAAAAATTTACCTCTGATTGCAGTAACATCAAGAACTGGGAAATCAGATCGTATGCGTGGTGTTGAGTCTGGAATGATTGAGTATATTACCAAACCTTACTCAGCAGACTACCTAGCAAGTGTGGTTCAAAGAAATGTTAACTTTAAAGCGGAGTTCTTATAATGAGTGATAAATTAAAGCAAATTATTAATAAACAAGGCGAGCAACAAGTAGATACAGGGCTAGATCAGTCAGATGATATAGTTCAGTTAGTTGGATTTGTGATTGGTGATGAAGAGTATGCAATCCCTATCTTAGCTATTCAGGAGATTATCAAACCATTTTCATGGACGAGAGTACCTCAAGTTCCCAAGTATGTTTTAGGTGTGTTTAACCTTCGTGGCGCAGTTATCCCACTGATAGATTTACGCACAAAATTTGGCTTACAACCCAAAAAACAATCTGATGAGACGCGTTTTATAGTGATGCGTCATGGTGATGATGTTGCTGGTTTTGTGATAGATAGACTAACAATGGCAATTAGAATCAAAAAAGAAAATATAGGTGCGCCACCTGATACAATTAATAGCGCTGATACAATGATTGATGGTGTTGGTAAGCAAGAGGATAAAATCATTACTATACTAAAGGTAAACAAACTTTTAGAGAGAGATTTTTAAAACTCACTCTAATGAATCAATCAACATTGTCAATAACTAATCTATCAGATGAACTTACTGTAAGTTTTTCTGGAGAATTAACTCTTTATGGTATCCAAAAACATCAAAAAGAGTTCGATAATCTTGGTATATTATCCAAACATGCAACCTTAGATTTAAGTAACTTGGATTTTATAGATACTGCTGCAGCTATTTTTATCAACAAACTTCAAGAGAGATTTGCTAGTGATAATGTTACCACAAGACTCCTTATAAATGATGAAAAAATTATAAACACATTAAAGTTGGCAAAAAAATATCTTAAAAATGATGAAGAACTACCCCAATCAGCAAGTGTAAGTTCCATAAAATATATCGGAAAAATATTTTATGGATATTATATTAGTGCACTCTCCTTTATAGAATTTTTGGGACGACTTTTTGTTATTTTTATCTATTATGCAAGAAATATTAAAAATATCAGAATTCCAGAGATATCTTTTGAGATAAATGAGAGTGCTATAAAAGCACTTGGAATAGTCTCTTTAACTAGTTTTTTGATTGGTGTTGTTGTAGCGTATCAATCGGCTTATCAACTTAAAATCTATGGGGCAAATATTTTTATTGTTGATATGCTTGGTATTTCTATTTTACGAGAGTTGGCTCCACTTATCACTGCCATCGTTATTGCAGGAAGAAGCGGGTCTGCGTTTACCGCTCAGATAGGGGCAATGAAGATTACTCAAGAACTAGATGCAATGCA
Organism: Sulfurimonas sp.; assembly: GCA_045046645.1. Lineage (GTDB taxonomy): Bacteria > Campylobacterota > Campylobacteria > Campylobacterales > Sulfurimonadaceae > Sulfurimonas. The sequence continues at coordinate 9,512 of JASFZD010000067.1, forward strand.
GACAATGGGTTTTGACCCTTATCTGTTTTTAGTGATGCCTAGGATTATTGCACTTATGATAACTATGCCGATTCTTATTTTTGTCTCAGATATTATGGGAGTTTCTGGTGGTATGCTGGTTTCAAACATTGACTTGGATATAACAACTGAACTATTTTTAAGTCGATTTAATGAGGTCGTAGCGGCAAAACATTTTTTTATAGGTATCGCTAAAGGTCCGTTTTTTGCATTTTTAATTGCTTCTATAGGAATTTATAGAGGTTTAAAAGTAAAAGACGATACACAGAGTATCGGTCTTAATACAACTAAAAGTGTTGTCGAGTCCATCTTTGCTGTAATCGTTTGTGATGCTGTGTTCTCAATTGTATTTACGAATTTGGGAATATAATAATGGATAAAAAAAAGATAATTATAGTAGATAATTTAAGAACAGTTTTCGATGAGAGAGTTGTTCATGATGGCTTAAACTTAACTATCCATGAGGGTGAAATTTATGGACTTTTAGGTCCTAGTGGTTGTGGGAAAACGACACTTCTTAGAGAAATGGTAATGCTTCAAGAATTTAATAGTGGAAGTATTAATCTTTTAGGTAATAATATACAAAATATCCGTTCAGCAAAAGCTCAAGAATTAAGAAGGGAGTGGGGAGTTTTATTTCAGGCTGGTGCTCTTTTTTCATCTTTAAGTATCAAGGATAATATTGCCCTGCCTCTTAAAGAGTATACAGATTTGAGTCAAAGTATGATTGATGAAATAATCAAATTTAAAATTAACTTGGTCGGTCTTAAACTAAGTGATGCAAATCTTTTCCCTTCTCAAATAAGTGGAGGAATGAAGAAAAAAGCTGGACTAGCTAGAGCCTTAGCCATGGATCCTAAACTTCTTTTTTTAGATGAACCTACGAGTGGACTTGACCCTATTTCTGCAAGAGAGTTTGATTCTTTAATTTTACAGCTCAGAGACATGTTAGGTCTTACTATCGTAATGGTTTCACATGATTTGAAATCCATTTATGATACTTTAGATAAAGTTGCTATAATAGACAATAAGAAAATAGCTTATGAGGGTCCGCTTAATGAAGTTTCACTAAGCAGTAGTAATTTTGTAAAAACTTTTTTTAAAGAGAAAATATGAATAATAGAGTTAATTATACTTTGGTCGGTTTTTTTGTTTTAATTGGAGTGGTTCTGATGTTAGGTATGTCATACTGGATGCTAAAACCAGCAAATGATAAAGAAACACAGATATATAGTATCTTTTTTGACGAATCAGTACTTGGGTTAAATCTTGATGCACCTGTAAAGTTTAGAGGAATAAGTGTTGGTAAGGTTACGCGCTTAAGAATTAACCCCAACAACTCTGAACAGGTTGAAGTGCAAGTAACCATCTTAAAAACTACACCCATCAAAGAGAGTACTGTTGCGCGTTTAACGGCTCAAGGTATAACAGGTCTAAGCTATATTAATCTTACCTTGGGTGCAAATGACACACCAAAACTTGTTACAAAAGAGGGTGAATCTTGTCCTGTTATTCAAACTGTTCCTTCCTTCTTTAAAAACATAGAGCAGTCTTTGGGTGGACTTTCAGTTGAATTATCTCAAACATTGCAAGGTACACAAAGACTTTTAAAGGATTCAAATCAAAAAGATTTTTCTCTCATTTTGAAAAATACAGCAGAATTGAGTGCAAGATTAAACAGACTTTTAGACGATAAAACTATAATAAGTCTACAAAAAAGTTCACACAATTTAGAATCCATAACACACAAAATGGACATAGTGATTCCAAATATCAATAAGCTTGTAGATAAAAGTGTGAAATGGCAAGATGATATTGCAGCTTCTTTTAACTCTATTATGAATAGTTATGTAGGTATTACAGCCTCAATGACAGAGATAAAACGAGCAGTAGCAAGCGGTGAGTTTAATGTAAAAGAGATAAGTTCTGATCTTGTGCCTACTATGAATGATACATTTTTAGGTTTGCAAGAGTTGATGCTTAAAATAGAGTCTGCACTAGAGCAGTATAAACGCAGTCCCTCAGATATACTTTATAAACAAGAAGCTGTTAAAAAAGCTCCAGGAGAAGAATAATGCTTAAGCTATCTATTGCAATATTTATGATGTTTGTTGTTACAGGGTGTACGGTTGTTAAACCACATATTTCAGAGTATAGAATTAATCCTACGCTTGTGTCTAGTAGTATAAAAAATGAAGAATGTAGCGATAAGTCACTTAAAGTTTCTCAGGCTTTTAGCTCAAATGCTTTAATGTTGGTGGATATGAATTATGCTATTGGAGAGTATAAAAGTGATAACTTTACTCAATCACAATGGGCGCAGTCGCCAAATAGAGCAATAACAGCGCATATTTTAAAAATGTTGCAGGAAGCAAAACTTTTTAAAACAGTACAAATCTCTAAATCAAGAAGTAAAAATGGTTTAATATTAGAAACAAATATAGAAGACTTTATGCAATATTTTTCTGTTAAAAAAGATAGTTCAATCGCAAAGGTTGTCATAAGTAGTACGCTAATAGATGTAAAAACGAATAGAGTGTTGCAGGCAAAAACTTTTTCAAAAAGTATAAAGGTAAAAAGTCTAAATGCTGAGGGTGGAGTTATAGCCTTAAACGCAGCACTCTCTGAAGTTCTAATCATGCAAAGAGAGTGGCTTGGAGAAGTTTGTAAATGATTACAGAATCAGAATATAAAAAACGAAGAGAGAGACTAGTATCTAGTTTATCAAAAAATTCTTTGGGAATTGTTTTTAGTGGAACTTATAAGACTCGTTCAAATGATACAGAGTTTCCTTTTAGACAAAATAGTAATTTTTACTACCTTACAGGATTTACAGAAGATAATGCATGTTTGATATTTGTTAAAACTAAGAAAAAAAGCAAGACGATACTTTTAGTACAAAAAAAAGATAAAACAAAAGAGTTGTGGACAGGCAAAAGGCTAGGAGAAAGAAAAGCAAAGAGAAGATTTTTAGTAAATGAAGTTTGTACTTATGATAAATTGAGTGATACTTTAAAAGAAAACATTTTAGAAAAATCTCAAATGTATTATGATTTTGATTTAGATTACTCAAAAGTGAAAATTTTAAAACGATATGCTAAAAATTTAAGTGCATATAAAAATATAGCAAAGCCAATAGAGGCGATGCGATTGTTAAAGTCAAAGGCTGAAATTCAGCTTATAAAAGATGCTCTGTCCATTACAAAAGAGGCACATCATAAAGCAATGCAGTTTAGCAAAAAAACAGAGTTTGAGTATGAATTACAAGCTGAAATAGAGTATATATTTAAAAAGAATGCTGCGTTTAGTGATGCGTATACTTCCATAGTTGCATGTGGTAATGCCGCAAATACTCTTCATTATGTAAGTAATAATCAAAAGCTCTTTAGTGGAGATTTGATTTTGATTGATGCAGGATGCGAATATAACTATTATGCGAGTGATATCACAAGAACTATCCCTGTATCTGGAAAATTTTCACAAGCACAAAAAGAGTTATATGAGATGGTTTTAGATGTTGAACTAAGTATAATTAACATGATAAAGTCAGGTGTTAAACGCAGTAAACTTCAAAAAAAATCAGAAGAGTTACTTTGTAAGGGCATGATTAGTTTAGGCATCTTAAAAGGTAAACCTAAAGATCTTATAAAGAAAAAAGCACATAAAAAATATTATCCTCATGGGATAGGGCACTGGATGGGAATCGATGTTCATGATCAGTGTCCGTATAAAGATAAAAAAGGTAAAGAAATTCCACTCAAAGAGGGAATGGTCATGACGATAGAACCTGGCATCTACATCGATGAAAAAGATAAAAGTGTTCCTAAAAAGTATCGTGGTATAGGAATCAGAATTGAAGATGATATTTTAGTTACCTCTTGGGGGTTTGAGAATTTATCAAAAGATATAGCCAAAACAATTTCTGAGATAGAATCCTTTTCTTCTTAAAAAGCTAGCTTTTTATAGTGCACAACATTATTCATAAGAGTAACTCCATCCTGTTAAGCTATTCTCTTTTGCCTCACTAAAAGCATCAGAGTCAGCAAGAAAATCCATCACAAACATTACATGATATGGAATACTCTTTTGGTCTTGAGGGTCTACAAGTAGCAATGGCATAGGTGTGTCTTGTGCTGTACTCAAAGCAAAACCAACAGGCATTAATCTACTCATAAGTTCAGAGGGTTTGCCTATTTTTTGCTCTTTAAGAAACTTCTCTAACACTGCATTTTGTGCTTCTTGTGGTAAATCATTATCAGTGTTTAGAAAAATGGTAAACTGAATTGGTGTATTTTTAAATACTTCAGGAGCAGGTGCTGCCATGATGATATAGTTTACTTTTTTTAAATGATTATTTATCTCTATTGGGTCTAAATAAGTGTCTGTTTTAATCGCTTTTGCTTGCATATTTTAATGTCTCCCATTATTTATATTTTTTGTAATAGAATTTTATCTTTAAATGGTATAGATTATGCTTAGGTTATTGTATGAAATTCATAGAAGCACTAAAACTTAAAAGCAAACTTTTTTTTCTTTTTATCTTAATCACTATGGGACTCGTCTTGGTAGGAGTTATAGGTACAATGCATGTGAATGCTATGAAAAAAAATATTGATGCTTTATACTTTGGTTCTTTAGTACCCCTCACAGAATTAAATGGAATTGTTCATACTTATAGTGGAACTCTTGCTAAAACAATCTATAAGGCAAGTAGATTAGAAATTAGCCCAAGTGAAACAGCTTCAGATATAGAAAATGCACTTTTTAATATAAAGAGAAAGTGGAAAAGTTATGATTCACATTATAAAAAAGATGAAGAACTGCAATATGTCCAATATGCTTCACTTGAGATAGAAGCGGCAAATAGTTATTTTCTTCGTGTTCTTAAAGCTACACTAGAGGGTAAAGATTTAAGTCAAATATCGATTAAAAATTTTGAAAATATAGTGACGCATGTTGATAATGTAGTTCAAAAGTTGATTAATTATGAGGTTAATAGTGCTACTTATGAGAGAAAAAAGTTTTTAAATAGATATAACGCAACAGTGAAACAATTAGGGTTAGCACTCATAATTATCATTATAGCTATCTTGATTATTTCATACAATGTATTTGGAAGTATTCAGCAAGATCACACAAAACTAGAGTTAGCAGCGAAAAAATTAAAAAAAATTAATAAAAAACTTGAGAATGTATCGTATACAGATACTTTGACATCACTACATAACAGAAGATATTTTAATCTTGTTTATGAAAGAGAACTCAAACAAGCAAAACGAGATAAGAGTTACATAACCTTTATGATGTTAGATATTGACTACTTCAAACAGTATAATGACACTTATGGTCATGTTGAGGGTGACAATGCTTTAAGAGAAGTTTCTTCAGTGCTTAAAGAGATACTTAAGCGTCCTAACGATTATGTCTTTAGACTCGGTGGTGAAGAGTTTGGTGTTTTACTAACAAAAACAAATGAATCAAATAGTGCAAGATTAGCACGCGATATTTGTGACTCTATTAGAGAGAGAAAAATAAAGCATGAGAACTCAAAAGTGAATGAATTTTTAACAATCTCTATCGGAATCGTTTGTTGTATTGCAGATGAATCATTACATGATGAAATACTTATCTCTCGTTCAGATGAGATGCTTTATGAGGCAAAAGACACAGGAAGAGATAGATATGTTATAACCTCAAATGTTAGTGAAGCAACAATAAAATCTATTGATGAAATAAGTGCTTAGTGCCCATTTTTAAATCGAAAATTTTCTTCTATCAAAAGAGGGCGGAGTTTATCTTTTAGTTCGCCTTGAAACACCATCCAGCCATCTTTAAAAATGCCACCACAACCGAGTTTTTTCTTGAGTATTTTGAGTGTTGCTTTCGCATATTCTTTATTTATTTGAAACTCACCAACAAGAGTTACAGTCTTTCCTCTGCGTTTTTCTTTTGCAAAAATTAAGAAGTGTTTTTGTGGTTCTATAAGCTCTGTAGCGATTTTAGATTTTCTTGGAGATTGAACTTCTGCCCAACTGTCTTTTATATCAGCACCTATAAAAATGTCGAGTTTTTTACCTCTACTCATCTGTGATAACTTTTTGAGATAAAACACTCATAGTTTTAGAATCATAATTATTGGCATCTATAGCATTTTCAATATCTTCTAGTGATAGTTTTTTTGAATTATAAACTACGATGATAACTTCATCATTAGACTTCAAAAAAGTCTCTTCACCATAAGGTGTGTATCTTGTAGCACCTATACTAATGAGTGCTTTTGATGGATAGCTACATGCAGATATATAATCGCTCAAATTTTCAAGTGGACCAAAATCTTCTTGAGTATTAAGTTGGTTTATCATCCAGTGGGTTAATTTTTCGTAAAAGTAACTATAACCACTAAGCTCTACATTTTCACCATATTGGCGAAGTTTATTGTTGCGTTTAAGAAAGCTACAAATACTAAACGAGTCCATAATACCACTTTTTGAAAACTTATCTATCTCAAAGAGTGTATCGCTAAAACCTTTAGAGGATTCTCCCCAGTTTTTTTTATCACTTATTTTTGAAGCACCAGCAACCCTGACAGAACAATCATTGTAAGCTCCAAAATGAGTAGGAATTATTTGAGATATTTTTTTATCTTTATATATGATGTCACAAACAAGACCCACTTCCGGTTCTGCTTGAATATTGACATTTTCTTTTGGGAGTTTGATAGTATCCACAGAGAGAGGATAAGTTTTTAGTATCTCTTTTGCAGAAGTCTTTGGGTTATTTGGTAGGTAAAAAGGAAACATACCCTTTGGTGCTGCTTCTTCTGCTGTGATAATATCTTTGAACTCTTCAAGTTCACCAGCTTGAGCTAGGTGAAGAGCAAAATTTCCAGCAATCCCAAGCCCTAAATACTCACTGTACTTTAACATTATGACTATATCTTCCCAGACTCTCTTGCTTCTGCAAACTCTTCATAACTACCTTTAAAGTCGACAAGCGTTCCATCATGTTTAATCTCAATAATACGAGAAGCAAATGCGTCAAGTAATTCACGGTCATGAGATACACAAATAACATTTCCTTTAAACTCTAAAAGTCCTTCTCCAAGAGCAACAATCGCTTCAAGGTCAAGGTGATTTGATGGTTCATCTAAAACCAAAAAGTTTCCATTTTCAAGCATCATTTTAGAGAGCATCATTCTATGTTTTTCACCACCAGAAATGCTTACAACAGACTTTTCTTGCTGCTCGCCATTAAAGAGCATACGACCAAGACAGTTTCTTATCTCTGCAATATCTCTTTTAGGGTCATAAGCACGCAACCAGTCATAAAGTGTACCATTACCCTCTATGATGTCCGCTGTGTTTTGAGGGAAGTAAGAATTTTCTATCGTTGCACCCCATTTTACTTCACCACTGTTAGGTTTTATCTCTTCCATGAGAATTTTTACGAGTGTAGATTTACCGACACCATTACCACCGATGAGAGCTACTTTTTCACCTGGTTCAAACTTCAGTGTTACATCTTTGAGTACTTCATTGTCACCATAAGAATGGTTGATATTATGAAGTTCTAATGCTTCACCACCCATAGTTCGTTTTGCTTTAAATACAATACTTGGGTCACGACGAGAAGATGGTTTGATGTCTTCTAGTTCCATTTTATCAAGTTTTCTTTGTCTTGATGTCGCTTGTTTTGCTTTAGATGCATTGGCAGAGAAACGACGAACAAAGGCTTCAAGTTCATCTTTCTCTTTTAATTTTTTAGCATTATCAAGTTCTAGTTGTTTTGCAAGTACATTCGCAGCAATATACCAATCATCATAAGTTCCAGTAAATTCACGAATTTTTTGGTAATCAACATCTAAGATGTTTGTAACAACAGAGTTAAGGAAGTGTCTATCGTGTGAGATAACAACCATAGTTCCTTGATGGCGTTTAAGCTCATTTTCCAACCAGCTAATTGTCTCTATATCTTGATTGTTTGTAGGCTCATCGAGAAACAAAACATCAGGTTTTGGAAAAAGTACTTGTGCAAGTAAAACTTTAAACTTATCAGCACTATCAAGTGTTGACATTAAGTTGTGATGATCTCCTGCTGGTATGCCAACATTGGCAAGAATTTTACCGATGTTTACATCGTACTCGTAAGTTGGGTCTTCTTCAACACAGATAGTTTCAAGTTCTGCTAAGCGGTTATTTGTTGCATCATCTTCAAAATCACCTGTTACATAAAGCTCTTCTTTCTCTTTAGTCGCATCGTAAAGTCTTTTGTTTCCAAAAAGAACAGCGTCCATAATTGTATAATCTTCAAATGCAAATTGATTTTGTCCTAAAACACCGACTTTATTTGCTTTTGGGATGATTACTTCACCCTCAAACTCATTGATTTTTCCACTTAAGATATTTAAAAAAGTTGTTTTACCTGCACCATTAGCACCGATAAGACCGTATCTTTTATGGCGGTCAAGTTTAAGGTTTATATCTTGAAATAGGACTCTATTTCCATAACGCATGATTAAATTTTGTACTGATACCATTGATTGCTTCTCTCGCTTAAGCATGTGGGAACATGCCTATTATTTTTCGCGATTATAGCTAAGAGTTGTTTAAAAGTTGATTATTTTCCCAAATATAACTGTCTAGGACGAGCTATTTTTGTAGTTTTATCTTTTTTAAATTCTATCCACTGTGTTATCCACCCAACTGTTCGACCAATAACAAATATCGGCGTAAACATTGATTTTGGAATCTGTAAAGCTGTTAGTATAACACCTGAATAGAAGTCAATATTTGGATAAAGTTTACGGCTGATAAAGTACTCATCATTAAGGGCTATTTCTTCTATTTTGTTCGCTATTTGCATAAGATTTGAATCAAGATTTAACTCACCTTTGAGTTTGTCTTGTAGGCCTTTGAGTATTTTTGCTCTAGGATCAAAGTTTTTATAGACCCTATGTCCAAAGCCCATTAATCTAAACTCATCATTTGGATCTTTTGCTTTTTCGATAAACGCATCAACATTATCTACACTTCCTATCATTTCTAACTGTTTAATTACAGATTCATTTGCTCCACCATGGGCTCTTCCCCAAAGTGCAGAAATCCCAGAACTGATAGCGACATAAGGGTGTGCGCCAGTAGAAGCCACCCCCCTAACTATACTTGTAGATGCATTTTGTTCATGGTCTGCATGAAGAGTAAAGATAGTATCAAGTGCTTCGATTTCTATTGGTTTAATACATCTCTCCCCATTAACATCAATATGCATTCTCTCATGTGGATATGCTCTTAGCATGTATAAAAAGTTTTCAGTAAAACTTTTACTAATATCAGGCTGTATAAACGCAGCACCTATAGAATGCCTATAAGCATATGCAGCAATTGTTGGCATTTTGGCAATGATTCTTCTTGCCATCTCTTGATATTCACTTTCATCACTTATCTTTAAATGGTCATAAAAAAATGTAGAAAGTGCTGCTGTAGCTGCAGAGAGTGCAGCCATCGGATGTCCACCACTCGGAAAAGTTAGAAAAAGATTTTTTAACCCTTCATGTAAAAAAGAGCGATGTCGTAACTCAAAGTCAAAGGCATAAGCTTCATCTTTAGTTGGGAGTTTTGAGTTAAGAAGGAGATAGCATGTTTCTAGGTAAGTATGATTGTTTGCTAAATCTTCGATAGTTTTTCCACGATAACGCAGTTCACCTTTTCCCCCATCGATAAAAGTAATGTCAGAGATACAACTTGCAGTCGATGTATAACCATTATCAAAAGTAAACATTCCTGTTTGTGCATAAAAACTAGAGATATCTACAACACTTGGTCCACGAGTTGCATCTTTGATGTCAAACTCATAACTTTTTCCCGTTCTATTATCTGTCATTGTTACTGTTGATTTCATAATAAACCTCTTTTTGTTTTACATAATCTTATAGCTTACTTACTTATGCTTTTATTAATTTTCAGAGCTAACCTATCAAGGTGCCCTTAATAGGCTCTTGGTTCAACTAATTCACGGTTAAATTTTTTCTTTTTAAATTTCGCACCTAGAAAGTCACAGATAAGTTCCGTGTCTTTGTAAGCATTTCCTAGACAACTTGTTGCACCAGGGGAGGGAGTCATGTTAAAGACGATTCCTTCTCCTGTTTCAATCTTAGCTTCACCAAGAAAGAGCTTTTTTGCCTTTTTATCAATCACTTGAGGGCGAAGACCACCTATGCCTTCCGCAAATTCTATATCATCCTCAGTCATAGATGGAACGATTTTTTGTACCTCTTTTGCAAAGAGTTTTGTTCTGATACCTGGCACTTCATAAAGAAAGTTTTTAATCGCATAAGCACGAATATCATCGTCATGCATGAGATCGTAAAAAACTTCTAAAACTTCTGGGGAGGGAGCAAGTGTTTTAATAAAATCTAAAAAATGTGCGTGATGGTATCGCTCAAGTTTTGGTAAAACGATAGCGGTAGGACCAAAACGAATGGTGTTGTTATGAACAATATCTGGGTCTCCATGAATAGCCGCAAAAGGGAGTTTTGGATTTTGAATAGTGTAAACTTTTGACTTGAGCGATTCTATTTTTGAGTAGTAAAAGCTTCCACCAACAGGAAGACAAGAGTAGTCTTTTCCATGTCCCATTTTGTGTGCTAGAAGAAGTGAATGTGCACCAGCGTTTACAACAACATAGTTAGCATAAAAATGTTTTCCATCAACAAGAAGCTCAAATTTATCGCCAATTTTTTTGATTTCATTGACCTCTTTTTTTAGATATACATCAATATTTGAGTTCTCTTTTTTTGCATTTTTGACAAAAGATTTAGCTATTTCTCCGAAATCCACAGCACTCCATCTCTTTGTTGTTCCCATGGCAACAATATCTTCAGATTTTTTTCTTCCCTTAAGTAGAGCAGGTTCAATCTTTGCTAATTTTTTCTTATCCCACAACTCCATATAAGGAAAAGATTTTTTAAATTCTTTAAATCTATCTTTGATGAATTTTACCTCTTTATCCCCAACACCAAGTGCCATTTTTGGAATCTTAAACATGTATTTGTTGTCATAACCATACAGCATGCCATAATTTTCAACCATTGTAGCTGTTGTATTGGTTGCGATGGCTTTTTCAAGTGTATAATTTGTCTCAATATCCCCACAATGCAAAGTTTGTGAGTTTCCTTTTGCATTTGAGTTAAGAGTGGCTATGTCATCATATTTTTCAAACAGAGCGATATCTTTTATATCCGTATACTTAGCAAGTGTATACAAAAGAGCAGTCCCTGAGATACCACCACCAACAATCACAACATTATAAAAACTTTTTTTACCCATCATAAACTCCATAAAAAATATTTATATCTCATTGTAACTAATTTATTATAAAATAGCATATGCAAATAAGAGAAAGCATGATGTCGTGTTTCTAATGTCCTTAAAACTACAACGGAAGTCAGTAAAGTTTCTCAGGGGTTTTTCACTCACTGCGTTTAGTCAGTTACTTGGCGTTTACCGAGAATGGTTTTCA
>JASFZD010000068.1:0-11137 GCA_045046645.1 Sulfurimonas sp.
CTTTTTCATAAAATTTGATATATCTCCTTATCGCTTAACTGGATAAAGCAGTCCCCTCCTAAGGGATAGCTCGTGGTTCGAGTCCACGTAGGGAGACCACTACTCAATTTAATGCAATCCAATAAATACATTTTAACCCCTAAAATACGAACTTTAAAGCACTTCTTTAATCTAACTTAATCTAAGGTATGGTATAGTTATCTAAACTTTTTGGGGGTTAATATGGGGGTTGAATACTTTTTAACCTCTATACGTATAAAAATCAACCCCTAAAATAACAAAGGTTTCCCTATGGCACGAACTATAACACCCCTTACAGCTACACAAATTAAACAAGCAAAAGCAAAAACAAAAAATTCTAAGCTATTTGATGGCGGAGGTTTATATCTGCTTGTAACAAAATCAGGTGGTAAGCATTGGAAGTTAAAATATAAGTATGATGGAAAAGAAAAACTTTTGTCATTGGGAGCTTATCCCGATATTACACTTTCAAAAGCAAGAGAACTGAGAGAACAATATAAGTCGGACATAGCAAACGGCATAAATCCGAATGAAGTTAAAAAAGCAAAAAAAGAAGCTTTAAAACAAGAAGAGTCTAAACAAGAAAATACACTTATTAAAATAACAGATGAATTCTTTTTACACATAGAAGATAGGGCCACGCCTAAATATTTAAAGAAGTTAAGAAGCTATTACGACAATCATGTAAACGCTGCTTTAGGCAACAAGCCCATCAAAGAGATACAAAGAGCCGATATTTTAGCAATTGTAGATATTATGCAAGATAAAGGCATTTATGAAAGTACGAAAAAAACGCTTAATCTTTTAGAAAGAATTTATAAACATGCCATAACAAGAGAATACACAGAGCATAACATCATTGCAGATTTTGATAAAAAAATAGTGTTAAAGAAAAAAGCAGTACGGCATCATCCAACAATTACAGATGATAAAACTCTCAAACTGCTACTTGAAGCGATAAATAATTATCAAGGTGAAATAGCCACGAAATACGCTTTAAAAATTATTCCATACTTAGCACTTAGACCAATAGAATTAAGGTCGATGAAGTGGGAGTATATAAACTTCAAAGATAATGTTATCGTGATACCTGCTAATAAAATGAAAATGCGGCTTGAACACATAGTATCTATAACCTCAACGGTGAAGCAGTTCATAAAAGAGTTGCAAGAATATACAGGCGATAAACCTTACTTGTTTGCAAACACAGTCTATAAAGACAGGTTTATGAGTGAGAACACCATAAATGTAGCACTAAGGCGAATGGGATTTAGTAAAGATGAAATAGTATCACATGGTTTTAGAAGTATGTTTGCAACTATTGCAAATGAAAAAAGTCCTTTTAGCCGTGATGTAATTGATACGCAGTTAGCCCACAGTGTAGGCAACAGCGTGAGCCAAGCATATAACCGAGCTAAGTATCTTGATGAGAGGGTGGAGCTTATGCAATGGTGGAGTGATTATCTTGATGAGGTGCAAAAGTGAAGTTCAAATACTTAATTTATATCAATATGGAGACAAAATAATGACACAAAAAGAAGAAGTTTTCAACAAGTTAGAAATAATAAAAGAAGAGTATGGTATAGAAGCAATTCGAGAGTATATGCGAGACCATAATGGAAAGGCAAGAAAGACAAAGCCAAGAATAAATAAAAGAAATGATACTGCAGCAGATATTTACCTTGCAATGTTTGGAGTTGAAAACTTAGAAAATTTTATTGATAATTCTTTAACAATGGATGTAACAAGAGCACTCTCTTATGTAGCAGATAGGAGAGAGATTTTAAGTACGACAGCAAGAGAACATAAAAGAAAATTTGATGCCTTTGCAAATGAAATGGATTATCAAAAGTTTTCATTTCTTTTTAATGAATTATATAATAAACATTATTATCGTACCGATGATTATGGAGATGCCGAAGTTCTACAAGATTTTACAAAACATCATTTTCAGGATAGTAAATCATTAAAATATCAAAGCCTTGATATAAAGATATTAATTGCCTTTTATTTAAAATATAAACATGACATTCTACATAATAAAGATACGTATATACCATTTTGATACTATTAAGATACTAAATTAATACTATCATAATACATACTAGATATTACTACAAAACTACTATAATCTAACCTTTAAAAACCCTTGTTATTAGTATTTACACAAGAGGTTTGAGTATGTAATAATTCCCTCAATCGATTAACAAACTCTTATTAAATTCAAATATACGGTAGGAGTTTCACTAAAAGCTTTTAGTACCACTTCAAAAGGAAAACTTATGAGTGATGCTTTAAAAAAACACATTGAACAAACTTATGATATTAGAAAAAAGTATCTAAGAGCGAAAGAAACAGCCGAGTACCTAAGTATAGGACTAAGTACAGTATGGCTATACGCGAAACAAGGAAAACTTACACCGAAAAAAATCAGTGCAAGAGTAACCGTTTTTGATATTGACGAAGTAAATGCATTTATTGAAAATGTTGAGGTGGCATAAGATGAGTGAAGTATTACAAAAGAGTTCACATCTCACCACTATACTCACGCTACTATTAGAGGGTAAGGAACTATCCTCAAATGATATGTTTGCGAGTAATTCAAATCAGTATTTTGTGCAGCTTAAAAAGCAAGGTATAGAATTAATCGAAGTTTGGAAGCCAAATTTAACAAATGCTGGACGACATAAAGAGCGAAGATTGAATCCTAGCAGTGACAATATTAAGAGAGCAGAAGATTATTTTGCAAAATTAATAGGAAAATCAGGTGAAAGTCAAGGGAGTCATTGACTCCTTAAATTTTAGTAGCGAACATTTAGAAAATTATTTTGAAGATAGGAATATGTATTTTATTGAAACTGTAAAGGGTATAGGCGTATTTGAGCCACAAGTATGGACACAAACATTTAAAAAATCTCTACAGAAACATATTGTAGAGGCAAAAATACTTCATACTTTCAATGGTTTGCAACTTCCAATCAAACGATTTTCCTCTAGCAAACTGAAGCAGACAATCGAGTTTGCAGGTTTGCATGGGTATATTGAAAAATCTTCTTTTATGTGTGAAATACTAAAAAATTTATGGGGTCAGATACAAGCTGAGGTTATCACGCGTATTGACATTGCAATAGATTTTAAAAAGGCTATTCCTAAAAATGTGTTAAAAAGAGTAAAAACAAGTAGAAGAACATTTCCATGTAAGAATACTACCTACTTTAAAACACAAACAGAAAAAAGTACAAATCCTTATATTGATATTAAAATCTATGATAAAGCAAAACATGCAAATCTTAAATATGAGTTGCAGAGGTTGGAGTTTTGTTTTAAAGGTGGTTACTTTCGCAAAAAATATACTATCGAAATGCTTGATGAAATTATACCAAAATTGCAAAAAACAATAAAGCGAATGTCGGGGCTTGATGTTGAGATAGAGGCGTTTAAGTTTTCTCTATAAGTTATTATGTACAAAACTTTTACAATATCTCATCTTTAGCCCTTGTATGAGTGCTTTGAAGCACTTTAAGAAATAACAATAAAATGGAGAACAAAATATGCAAAACTTACACAAGGAAAGCTATTTACTGCTTAATGGTAGTGTAAAGCAATTAACAATTAAACAGGAGAAGTTTATACGAAAATATTTTGAGTGCGGAAATGCAACAGAAGCATACAAATACGCATACAGTACACAAAATCAGAAAGATAAAACTATTAACGAAAATGCATCGAGGCTTGTCAATGATAGCAAGATTATAGCAAGGTTAAACGAGTTGAGAACTGATGCAGAAACAGAAAGCAAATACAGCAGAGAAAAAGTGCTTGATGATTTTGCAAGAGTTATAAAAGTCGGTTTTGGAGATGTTGAAAGTCCGCACATTATTACAGAGGGGCAAGGCAAAGGCGAAACATATACACAGACCTTAGATTTAAAAGATACAAATCTTGCAGCAGTCAATAGTGCCTTAACAAATATTGCAAAAATATTAGGACTGTTTGAAAAAGACAATCAACAAAAAGACGGTATTGATTTAGGTGCAATAGCTAAAAAAGTTTTTGAAAGTCAAAGAGGCAACTAATAATGAGCATAACTCTATTTATGGATGAATGCCTATTTTGAGATAGAAACTTAGAGGGTGGCGATAACTACAATGGTTATCGGAGAAAACCCTCTAACCACCCTACTAAAGTAAAAACAGAGAAAGGGTATGAAATTTCCCTTATTACCTATAACTCTCTTTTACTGTTTTTAATTATAGCAAACCTATACTTTTCTTTTCACAAAATTAGGATAAAATAAACAAAAACTTTTTAAAGGCATACTGCAACTATGGGCGAAGAACAGAAAAAACTACTCGAACAACAGCTTTGGAACATCGCAAACACCCTGAGAGGGAAGATGGATGCTGATGAGTTTCGTGATTATATACTTGGATTTATCTTCTATAAATACCTCTCAGAAAAGATTGAACAATATGCAAATGAACTGCTTGAAGAGGATGATATACTTTACAGTGATATTGATGAGAGTAGCGAAGACGCCAAAGAGATGCTTGATGCCATCAAAGAAGATACCATTGAATCACTTGGATATTTTCTCAAACCCTCTGAACTCTTTCGTGCCGTAGCAAAAAGAGGCAACAGCGATACAAACAACTTCATCCTTGAAGACCTTACAGGCATACTTAGAAGCATAGAACAAAGTACAATGGGGCATGAGAGCGAAGATGATTTTGAACACTTGTTTGAAGACTTAGACCTTGCGAGTACAAAGCTCGGTAAAACCGAAGAGGCAAAAAACACACTTATTTCAAAAGTTTTAGCCCATCTTGACAAGATTGACTTTGAGCTAAAAAACCACGATAGAGATGTGCTTGGGGATGCCTATGAGTACCTCATAGCTCAGTTTGCAAGTGGGGCAGGAAAAAAGGCGGGAGAGTTCTATACGCCGCAACAGGTAAGTAAAATCCTTGCAAAAATAGTAACAAACAAAAAAGCAAAGCTAAAGTCTGTATATGACCCTACATGTGGAAGTGGTTCACTGCTTTTACGCGTAGCCAAAGAGGTCGAAGATGTAAGCAACTTTTACGGGCAAGAGTTAAACCGTACTACCTACAATCTTGCACGGATGAATATGATAATGCACGATGTTCACTACCGCAAGTTTGACATCAAGCAAGAAGATACACTTGAGAATCCACAGCATAGAGAGAAACGTTTTGAGGCAATCGTAGCAAATCCTCCTTTTTCGGCTCATTGGTCGGCGAATCCTCTTTTTATGAGTGATGATAGATTTTCACAGTATGGAAAACTAGCACCAAAGAGCAAAGCTGATTATGCGTTTGTGCAACATATGATTTATCAGCTTGATGACAATGGCACTATGGCGGTTGTACTTCCTCATGGTGTTTTATTTCGTGGAGGGGCAGAGGGGCATATAAGACGCTATCTTATAGAAGATAGAAACTATCTTGATGCGGTTATTGGGCTTCCTGCGAACATCTTTTATGGTACGAGTATTCCCACTTGTATATTGGTCTTTAAAAAGTGTCGTGAAGATAGTGAGCATGTACTTTTTATAGATGCTTCAAATGAATTTCTTAAAGTTAAAAATCAAAATCAGCTCACAGATGAGAACATTAACAAAATCATCACCACTTTTAAAGAGCGAAAAAGCATAGACAGATACTCTCATGTAGCCTCACTAGATGAGATAAAAGAGAATGACTATAACTTAAACATCCCCCGTTATGTGGATACTTTTGAAGAAGAAGAAGCGATAGATTTGGATGTGGTTTCAAGTGAGCTAAAAGCTTTAGAAGATGAAATGAAAGCTACCAATGCTTTGATAGCTTCATTTTGTAGCGAACTTAACATCGCTACACCGTTTTAGGCTTTGTGATGGGTGTTACATGTAAAGTACCTGAGTTGAGGTTTAAAGAGTTTAGTGGGGAGTGGGAAGAGAATAAGTTGGGGGATATTGCTACTTTTTTAAAAGGTAAAGGTATCTCTAAATCTGATATTATAAATGATGGGACTTTAGAGTGTATTAGATATGGAGAGCTTTACACAAGATACAATGAAGTGATTATCAATGTGAAATCAAGAACTAATTTGGATAGAAATGATTTAATGTTGAGTAAATATAATGATGTTATTATTCCTGCTTCTGGCGAAACACAAATTGATATTGCAACAGCTTCTTGCATACTTAAAGATAATATTGCTTTGAGTGGAGATTTGAACATTATTAGAAGTAAGATAAACGGAGTGTTCTTATCTTATTATTTAAACAACAAGAAGAAAATTGATATTGCTAAATTGTCGCAAGGAATATCAGTTGTGCATCTTTACTCTTCACAATTAAAATCACTACATTTAAATCTGCCTTCAAAACCAGAACAAGAAAAAATAGCCTCATTTTTAAGTGCTGTTGATAGTCGCATAGAGCAACTGACAAAAAAAGAGCAACTTTTGCGTGAGTATAAAAAAGGGGTGATGCAAAAAATCTTCTCACAGGAGTTGCGTTTTAAAGATGATGATGGAAGTGAGTTTCCTGAGTGGGAGAATTCTATTATTGAAAATCATTTTGATGTCGCATCAAGCAAACGTGTTCTTCAAAAAGATTGGATTAATAAGGGTATCCCTTTTTATAGAACAAGAGAGTTGGTATCACTAGCAAATAACACTTCTTTCTCAAGTGAAATTTTTATATCAGAAAAATTATTTAAAGAGTTGTCAGATAAGTACGGTATTCCAAAAGAAGGAGACTATTTAGTTAGTGGTGTTGGTACTTTAGGTATTTATTATCAAGTAAAAAGTACAGATAAATTCTACTTTAAAGATGGTAATGTACTATGGCTAAAAAGAAAATCAACTATTGATTCTAATTTCTTTAAATACTGTTTTGAATCGGATTTTATTCAATCTCAAATTGTTGCACAGGCTTCTACTACAACTGTTGGTACATATACAATTCAAAATGCTAAAAAAACAAAGTTATTTTTACCAAAAAATATAAAAGAACAAACAAAAATAGCAAATTTCCTCTCCTCATTAGACACAAAAATAGAGCAGGTCAGCAAAGAGCTAAAGCTCACAAAAGAGTTTAAAAAAGCACTGCTGCAAAAGATGTTTGTGTAAAGAACAAGAGAGGAAAATGCAAAAAGTATATTTAGCCGATAGTGGCAGAGAAAAAAGATATAACAAGGCTATTGCATCTGGGGATGAAAAGATACAAGAGATTGTTGCATTATCAAAAAAACATATTTTTTCAAAAGGTTATAAAACAGATGAGTATAAATTTTATGAACCGTTTAAGAGTAAAATATTAAGAGATACCCAAAATTATAAAGAAAAAGCAATTATTGTCGATGATAATGGCACAATTATATTTGAAAAAAGCGGTACCTCTACGGCAATACAATTTAACGAATCAGAATTGAACAGAATGAAAGGGCACAAGTTGATACATAACCATCCCTCAGGAACGACTTTGAGTTTTCAAGATGTTATGTTAGCTATGGAATATGAATTAAAAGAGATTGTTGCAGTGAGTGGTAAAGGTATATACTACAGACTAATAATTAAAAGCAAGAAAAAAGTAAATGAACTTGTGTTACAATATAACATAGCGAAAAAAGAAGTATCTGCCATTATGTATAAATTAGTAAACGATAAAATATTTACTAAAAAACAGGCAGATTTAGAATATCAGCATTTTGTAATGTCAGTATTTGCAAACTCTATAAAAGGAATCAGTTATGAGCAAACAAAATATTAAACAACTCTTTGATGCAACAAATGAATTGTTAACAGAACTTGCAGTGGTATCTACCAAACATGGTTACCATTTAGATAACGACCTTGAAAGTGGTTTGTTGCAATTGTTGCTAGATGATGATTTGCATGAGATGTCACTCTTAAAAACGAGAATTGAAGCTGCAATAACAAAAATGAAAAACGGTACATTTAAGTTAAATAAAAAGGATACCATCTTTTCAGACAAGAGAGAAGTTGCATAAAGCATTAGCTAAATGAGCAAACAAAGCGAAGCACTCTTAGAAGAAAACCTCATTAATCAGCTTGTAGATTTGGGTTATGAAAAAGTCACCATTAAAGATGACAAATGGCTCGAAGCCAATCTTAAAACACAACTTGAAAAACATAATAATTTTAGAATGAGTGAAAGTGAGTTTAAACGCATACTCAACCACTTAAATAAAGGTTCAGTCTTTGAAAAGGCGATGATACTAAGAGACAAGTTTGTTTTGCCTCTTGATGATGGCATGACCAAATACATAGAGTTTTTAGACTCAGAGCACTGGTGTCAAAACCTTTTTCAGGTAAGTAGTCAAATAACAGTAGATGGTGTCTATAAAAACCGTTACGATGTTACACTGCTTATAAACGGATTGCCACTTGTACAGATAGAACTCAAACGCAGAGGCTTGGAGATAAAAGAGGCTTTTAACCAAATAAACCGCTACCAAAGACACTCGTACGCTTCTAATCATGCACTTTTTAACTACATACAGATTTTTGTCATCTCTAACGGTGTCAATACTAAATACTTTGCAAATAACCGTAAACAGTCCTTTAAACAGACATTTTACTGGGCTGATGCAGAGAATAAAAACATTACGAATTTAGAAGAGTTTACAGAGGTGTTTTTGGAGCGATGCCACATCTCTAAGATGATATGCAAGTACATTGTTTTAGCACAAGTGCCTAAAATATTGATGATACTAAGACCTTATCAGTTTCACGCAACCGAAGCTATCATAGACAGAGTAGAAAATACGAACAAAAACGGCTACATTTGGCACACAACGGGAAGCGGTAAAACACTAACAAGCTTTAAAACGGCACAAATCCTTATGAAGCTGCCTCATGTTGAAAAGGTTGTTTTTGTGGTTGATAGAAAAGATTTGGACTATCAGACTACAAAAGAGTTTAACAGCTTTAGTGACGGCTCAGTAGATGGAACAGACAACACAAAAGCACTTGTCAAGCAGTTTAGTGATGATACGAAGCTCATCGTTACCACCATCCAAAAGCTCAACACCGCCATAAGCAAAAAACAATACCTCTCTCAAATGGAGAAACTCCAAGACAAGCACATTGTTTTTATATTTGACGAGTGCCATCGTAGTCAGTTTGGTGAAACGCATTTGGCAATCTCAAAGTTCTTTCATAAAAATCAGATGATAGGTTTTACAGGCACACCGATATTTGCACAAAACGCTGTAGGCAATAAACTTGGCAAAAGAACAACAGCAGAGCTTTTTGACAAATCGCTGCATAAATATGTCATAACCGATGCCATAGCTGATGATAATGTTTTAAAATTTTCGGTTGAGTATGTCGGAAAATATAAAGAGAAGCAAAACGCTGCAACAGAGATTGACATAGATGTAGAGAACATAGACACGAAAGAGCTTTTAGAGAGTGATGAGCGAATAGAGAAGATAACGGACTACATCATAGCTAACCATCCGCGAAAAACGCATAGTAAAGAGTTTACGGCTATGATGTGTGTGGGCAGTGTCGATATGCTCACAAAGTATTATGAACTTTTTAAACGCAAAAATCACAACTTAAAGATTGCTACTATCTTTTCATACTCTGCCAATGAAGATGACAAAGATGCGGATGGGATTTATGAGCTTGATGAGAGTGATGGGGCAAGTGTGGACGAAACTCACATCAACCAACACTCCCGTGATAAGTTGGAGAGCTACATAGGTGATTACAATAAACTCTTCGGTACAAAGTTCACTACAAAAGATTCACAAAGTTACTATAACTACTACAATGACATCTCTAAAAAAGTAAGAGCAAGAGAGATAGATATACTTTTAGTCGTCAATATGTTTTTAACAGGCTTTGACTCTCCAACACTCAACACTCTCTATGTAGATAAAAATCTCAAGTATCATGGACTTATTCAAGCATTTTCACGAACAAATAGAATACTCAATGAGAAAAAATCACAGGGTAACATAGTTTGTTTTAGAAACTTGAAGAAAAATACAGATGATGCCATAGCACTCTTTTCAAACAAAGATGCAAAAGAGATAATCATTATGCAGCCATATGAAGAGTATGTGAAGTATTTTAATGAGGCATTTCTTAAACTGACAAAGATTGCTCCAACGCTTGAGAGTGTTGATACTTTAGAAGCACAAGGCGAAGATAAAGTGCTTGAGTTTGTACAGGCTTTTAGAAATATCATGCGATTAAAAAATATACTTGAGAGCTTTAGTGATTTTAAATGGTCGGATTTGTCTATGAGTGAACAGCAGTTTGAGGACTACAAATCTAAATACCTTGATTTGTATGAAAAGACGAAAAGCCAAAAAGAGAGCGAAAAAGTATCTATACTTGAGGATGTGGACTTTGAACTTGAACTTATTCATAAAGATGAAATCAATGTAGCTTACATCTTGCAACTCTTAACAAAATACAAAGATGCCGATGAGAAAGACAAAGAAGCACAGAAAAACAACATTATGAGTATAATCAGCGGTCAAACACACCTCAGAAGTAAAAGAGAGCTTATTGAGAAGTTTATCAATGAAAATATGCTCCATATTAGTGACAGTGATGACATTGAAAATGAGTTTGAGAAGTTTTGGGAAAAGGAAAAAGAAAGTGCCTATGCTAAACTCTGTTTGGAAGAAAATCTTGATTGTGAAAAGGTTAAACAAGTTATAGATACTTATGTTTATGAAGAGAGAAAACCACTCAAAGATGATGTGGCAAAAACACTCAAAGTAAAACCAAAACTTTTAGAGCGTAAAAAAATAGTGCCGAGAGTGTTGGAAAAGATTGTTAAGTTTGTTGATACTTTTTATGATTTGTAAAATCTCTACGCTAAGAAGATATGTTATACTCGTGTTTAAATAGTCAATTTAAAATAAAGTGACTTTGTTTTTTAGGGGCTGATTTAGGGGCTTAAATTTTTAATTAATTTTTAAATCCCTTAAAATAGGCTCATAAACACTCTTTTTGGTTTCACGTAGGGAGACCATAAAAAAAAGGCTTTTAGCTTGAAATATATTATATTCGTTTTATTGCTTTTTTTAACACTTCATGCACAAATAGTTGATTATAA
>JASFZD010000069.1:0-16359 GCA_045046645.1 Sulfurimonas sp.
TTTTCTGCTCATATTTTTACCCTCATTGTATTGTTCTTATTTTATCGTATTTGAAATAAGAAACTTCAAAATGTTGTTTGATTTTCTTGGGGTAGTATAGTACTGAATTTACTATATTTACCTACACTTTATGCTATGGTTAATGGGATTAAAGCAAAGTATATTTGACATTAAAAATTCTTATGTTATAATGCTTTATAAAGGATTTAAGTATGCATTTTTTACTGTTTTTTTTGTTATCCCTCACTCTTTATGCGAATGTAGATAGAACACTTCCTTACCCTAGTAAAATAGATGCTCTTGAAGTTGCTAAACAGGTCTATTTTGTCAATCATCAATTCTATTTAGATAATCAAATCTTAAAGGCTAGCAAGAGGTATAGTATCTTGATTGTAAGAAAATCACATAAGAAAAAGCCAAGAGTCTTAAGAGCTAATCGTTATCTAAACAACGATTATGATGATGGAGTGATAAAATCAAAAGACCTTGTCGTTTTTACATCTAGTCAGCTTAAAGGAACAGGTGTTCTTGCTCAAGAGTTTGTGGATGAAAGTAAATCTTTAGAGATTAGGATGTGGTTACCAGCTCTTAGAAAAGTAAGACGCATGGCAGAACCTTCTAAAAATATGGGTTACAGTGCAGCTGATGTTGCATTTTTAGAAGAGGCAAAACTTCGAAGACTTAGTGAAGACAAGTACGAACTTCTTAGCACCCGCATAAAAAGTTTTGAGTATGCAAGAATGAAGATAAAATCCTCTCATCTCAATAAATACACAAAGCAGTTACCCCAAGATAATAAGATAATTAAAACAGAAGTTTATGTACTAAAAGCAACACCAAAAGAGAATGCATGGTATGATTATCGTATAGACTACATAGATACCAAGACTTTTACAAACTATGAAACTAAGTTTTATGTTGATGGAGAGGTTATTAAAATCATACAAAGAGATTGGAAAAAAGTTAAAGGTATAAAAGATAAACGGGCATTTATGTGGACATATTGGTACAGCGTAAACCCTGTGACAAAGTTTGAAACGGTCAATTTTATTCCAAATCAGATTATAAAAAGTAATGTTAAAAATGTTAAAAAAACCTTTTGGAGTGAAAGAACATTAAGTAAGATAAAGAAGTAAACTTTATCTTTTAACACACATTAGAAAGCACAACCTGATTTCTTCCGCTATGTTTAGCTTCATACAGTGCTTTATCGGCATTTTTGTATATAGTGTTAAGTTCCATACTATTTGTAGGTTCAAGGTAGCACAAACCTATGGAAATCGTTAGAACTTTAAAGGGAAGATTTTGCTCATGTAGTATCGCATTTTCTTCAACTTTTCTACATAAGTTTTCAGTATACTTTAAAGACTCTTCTTCAGAGTAGTTACTAAATATGATTCCAAACTCTTCACCACCTAAACGAAAAAATATTTCTGTAGATCGTTGTAGATTATTTGAGATGCTTGTAGTAAGTGATATGAGTGCAGCATCGCCAGCATCATGACCATAAGTATCATTGTATAGTTTAAAGTTATCTACATCGATGATGGCAAAGGAAAAAGTCTGTTGAGACCTTCTCGCTCTGTTGAGTTCGATAGGAAAAACATTATTGAAATGACGCCTGTTATATACATTTGTTAAGGCATCTATAATAGAAAGCTGTTCAAACTCTTGCTTGAGTAAATACATCTCTGTAATATCACTAAAAGTTACTATCATATGCATTTCATTGTTTTCATATATTTTTTTAGCATCTACATTAAAATAGTGTTCTTTTTTTGCATAAGTTATTTTTGCAATTGCTTCTGAAGATTCTAAAACTTCGTTAATCCACTTACTCTCAACATTAGAAATAGTATCATGATTTTTTGACTCTTTAAAAAAATCACAAATACAGCTATGCTCTTTTGTAAAATCCTCTAAAGTAGAATATTCATTGAAGAAGTTAAAAAAAGCATCATTTGCTTTTTGAATTTTATGCGAGTCTGTAATAATAATGATATTGGGATTTTTTGCAAAGAGTGTTTTTAAATAAAGTTCATTACTTTTATTTTTGATTTCCAAAGCTTTTCTATGATTAATCTTTTGGTGTGTTCCAGATAGTTCTAAAGCTTCCCCTTGTTTATCTAGTTTTGTAACTGCACCAGAACCTTGAATCCAAACATAAGTACCATTTTTATGTAACATACGAAACTCAACGACATAAGGTGATTTGTTTTTTATAGCTTTATTGATGATAGGCATAATCATTTTTTTATCATCTGGATGAATTCTTTCTTTCCAATCACTATCATTATCATGTACATCCCAGTGAGTTAAACCCAGCATATTAAGCCACCTCTCGTCAACTTCATGAGCATGTGTTTTAATATTCCAGTGCCAATAACCAAGTCTTGAACCATGGAGTGCAAGTTTAAATTTTTTTGATTGAGCTTTTATTTCTTCTTCAAGGATATTGCTTAAATCTTCGTATTGAACAGACTTGTTAGAGAGTTGTTTGTAAACATAGAGAAATAAAATCATCATGATAGTGAATACTAGAGTTACTAACCAAAACTTTAACCATACTCCACTAATACGATTGAGGTAAAAACTAGCGTCTATTTCTACAGCAATACCGCCACGAAGTTCTCCAAGACTGAATCCATACTCTTTATGACACTCTAGACAAGCATTTTCTACATATACAGGATGTATATACCTTAGTGTTTTTGTATCTGTGTTTATCTCATATTGCTCTTTGTTGAAGTCTTTTTTTGAAGTGTCTATACGCTTTAGAGCTTGCGCGTAAAAACCTTTAGCTTTGTTGATTGGATTTATGGGAGTATTACTTAAAAGTTTAAAATTATAAGAATCATCTACTTGTGATTCTGATAACATTCTTGTCATCCATGCGGGATTTATCTTGATAAATCTTTTGTCCTTTCCTAAGTCAATAAGTTTATCTTTTAAATATTCGTTGGGTTGGAGTGTATTACTTCGTACATAAATACCACCTAGTTTAGCATTCCATTTTCGAGTGTTCTGAATCTCGTTGTAGTGTACTCGAGCCTGTTTTAAAAGGGCACCAATATATGCAGTATTTGCACTTTGGGCGATATAGAAAAAAAGAGACTCAATAGACACCAAGATTATAAGCATTACGATAGAAACTTTTAAAAATCTTTTATAAGCATTGTTCATATATTGATATTATTATAATTGATATAAAGAGTTACTTAAATTTATAAGTTTAGACTAGTAGAAAATCAGATAAAGTACTCCCCAAAGTAAGAAGATAAAAGTACCTATAACCAAAAATATAATTACTATTCTAAGTGTTAAATGAAAAAGAAAGCGTAAAAATGTAGGTACTTTGATGTGGATTACTTCATGTATCTATAAGTTTTGAGATGAAGTCCTCTTGTTGCATAGTCCATTCCGCCCTTGAGGTCAATTACCTTGTAGTGTAATTTCTCTGACAAAAAAGGTGCTAACATAGATGTTCTACTGCCTGTATGACATATAATTGCAAAAGGCTTTGTTGTGTCTACTTTTGCATTTAGCTCTTTTAAAAAAGCTGGTACATCTGGGTCTTTGTCCTCATAAAAAAATGTAATGGGAATCGCATCTGCAAGAAGACCTGTTTCTCTCCATTCACCAGCTGTTCTAATATCTATTATGGGTGTTTTAGAATCCATAAGCTTTTGTGATATATATTCAGTGTTAAGTTCGGCAAAAAGTGATGCTGTTAAGAGCATAAGTGATAAAAATATTTTTTTCATAATTTTTCCTAAAATAAAGTGTATAATTATATCAACTAAATCTAAACAGGATAAAAATGGCAGCCTCTCAAAAAGCAGTTGATAATGCTAATAGACTTCGTTATATAAGAGCATTGGAGAGATTTCACAAAAGTATGATATCTTTCTTAAACAACACAGAAGAACTGACTCACAAAAGTTTCAATAAAAAGATAGAAAATGCACTGAAACTTCTTAATAGAACCCAGGAAATACAAATCTATAAAGGTGAACTACAAGATTTGCAAAAATTAGTAAAAAAAATAATATCTTATAAGGATTCAGAAGAAGATATAGATAACATCAAAGAAGAACTTCTTTATAGTTCTAATCAACTAGATAAGAGTAAAAATGCCAAAAGATATAAAAAAGATAAACACACTCATGCTAAATTTGATGAGTGGGAGTAGATGAGTAAAACAACTGCGATTGCTATTTTTCTTGCTTTGATAATTGTAGGGGCATTTTTTTTTAAAGAGAATAAGCAAAATAATATAACAACAATATCGAAAAAAGATGCAGTTATTCTTGCTTTTGGAGATAGCTTGACATATGGATATGGCGTAGATCAAGCATTTAGTTATCCATCGAAGTTAAAAGAGAAACTTGGTGTAAAAGTTATAAACGCAGGAGTCTCTGGTGAAGAATCATCTGAGGGCTTAAAACGCTTAGCAAAATTTTTAAAAGAGAAACCGGATATTGTGATTCTTTGTCATGGTGGAAATGATATATTGCGAAAACATTCTATGCAAGTATTGAAAAAAAATTTACTCACAATGGTCGATATGATTGAAAAAAGTGGGGCAATAGTTATACTTGTTGGTGTTCCAGATTTTAGTTATAAAATTTTTAGTCCACATTCACTTTATGCAGAAGTAGCAAAAGAAAAACATATAATTTACGAAGATAAAATCTTGCCTTACATAGAACTACGAAGAAATTTAAAAAGTGATTACATACACCCTAATGAAAAGGGGTATGAAATGATGGCAGAAACTTTCTCAAAAATCATTTATGATAATGATATATTATCAAATTGAATTAGATATACATAAGTTGTGAAAGTAAGATAATAACTACAACTAAAGAGAATGGGAAAAGATGACTTTTAAATACCCAAGGATTGATACCAAATAGTTTTTGATTGACACCGCGAAACCCCAACCATGAGCCTAAAAATGCTTTCATGCTTAACATGATTTGAAAACTGCTAAGTCCATCTTCACCAATAGAACCAAAAACATGAAAAAACATATAAAGACCAGTGGCTACTGCCACCATAAGCGCATAAGGGACAACTTTTCTTACATGCATCATAACAGCTTCTCTTGCTACTTTTGTTTTTTCTTCATCTAAACTACGATTTAATTTAGATAAAAATAGAATATCTGTAAATAAAAATCCACCATAAATAAAGACAGAAAAAATGTGGATTGTTTTGATAAATATAAAAATCATGTTATTTCCTTTTCGAATAAGAATAATAACATAAAATTATTAGATAAGTACCTTGAATATTTGAAAAGCAAAGATACCAAAGTATAGTGTTCCTCCTAAAAGTACCAACTGTGACAATAGTGGAGCTGCGTTTAGACTTTTAAGAGTGTAGTCTGCGTTTGTTTCATCAAAATAGATATGCTTTATTATCCAAGCATAATATGCAACAGATAGAGCAGAGTTTAAGAGTGTGATAAGTGCTACAATAGGTAGGTTTACATCAACAACAGCATAGACTAATACAGCTTTTGAAATAAATCCAGCAAGTAGTGGTACACCAGCCAAGGAAAGTAGTTGCAGTGTGAAGAGTAGGGCGACTATCTTGTCCTTCTTTCCTAAACCTTTTAACTCTTCTAAACTAAGTTTTGTAGAATCTTTACTGATGTTTCCAATAAGCATAAAAAGAGCACTCTGCATAAAAATGTAAGCGATAGCAATATAGAGTAATCCAGTAGAGGCGTAACTGCTCTTTACAGCTACAAACGCAAGTAACATATAGCCAGCATGTGCGATAGAAGAGTATGCTAAAATCTTTGCAACTCTTTTTTGAAAAAGTGCCAAAAAATTTCCAAGTGTCATAGTTATGATGGAAAGTGTGATGAGAATTGGCATATTAAATTCTATGTTTTGCAGTAAAAATGGTGAAAAAGTTTTAAAGATAGCTATAGCAGCTACAGTTTTTACAAAACCAGAAAGAAGGGCTGCGTTTGATGCTTTTATCTGTGCATAACTATCTGCTGCCCAAGTGTGCATGGGGACGATTGTGAGTTTATAAAAAAGTCCTAAGAGCATTATCCAAAGACCGATAGTTCCCAAAGTACCTGTCTCACCGAGTGTTGCGTTTAGTGAATGTCCCTCAAAAAGATAAAATGCAGTTCCCAAAACTATAAGTGCAGTTGCGATAGAACCAGCGATAAACATCTTCACCGCACCACTTGCCTCTGTCGTATTTTTGATATTGGCAACTAAAACAAAAGAGATAATACTTAGTGCTTCAAATGAGATGATAAAGTTTAGTATGGTGTTACTCTCAAGAAGGGCAAGTGAAGCAGTCCCAATAAAAAGTGCTTGTGTTATGTTGATGTTTTCATCTTCATTTAATACAAAAGCACCAAGGATTATAAAAAGAGTAAGCTCAAAAAAAGCGATACCATTACTTAGGTAAAACCCAGATAATGGTAAAGGATAGGCATGTAGTGCAAAGTAAGTTCCAAATGCCAACACTATAAGTGATAAAAGTTTGAGTAAACTTAAGCTGCGAATACCGAGTGAGAGTGTTGCAAAGGCAAACAGAAGTGTAAAAGCACTCATAAAGCACCTCCTGCCATGAAGTATGAGCTAAAGGCTTGATTTATCGCCTCAAACAGAGGTGCAGGAAAGATACCAAAAAAGATAATGAGCAGAGTGAACAAAAGAAGTGCAAAAAATTCTATCTTGTTCATACTAAAGTCAGTTTTACGCACTTTTGCACTCATTTCGCCATAAATAACACGACGAAATGTCCAAATAAGATAAGATGCAGAGATAAGTGAACCTATAAGGATAACAACCATCCAAGTACCAAAGCTTTTGATAGAACTTATCAAAATAGTAATCTCTCCAATAAAACCCATAGTTCCAGGTAGTCCTAAAGCACCAAGTCCGGCTAAAACAAAAATAGCAGAGATATAGGGTACTTTTTGCATGATACCACCCATCTCTCCCATCTCCCAAGTATGCATTTTTTGGTGTAAAAATCCAGCAATTAAAAAGAGTGGAGAGATGATAAGAGCATGACCTATCATCTCATATAAAGCTGCACTAAGAGAGTCAAAACTAAGTGCTGCCATAGCGATGGCGATAAGTCCCATGTGCGAGATAGAGCTATAAGCCACCATCCTTTTGATGTGTGTTTCATAAAGTGCCATAAATCCTGCAAAAAGAAGTGTTAAAAGACCTAAAACAAGAAGTATCCAAGCATACTTATGAGAAGCTTCAGGCAGTAAAAGCAGTACTAGTCTTATCATACCATAGGCTCCCATTTTTAGAAGAACTCCAGCAAGTAAGGCAGAAATAGGGGCAGGTGCTTGAACATGGGCATCTGGCAACCATGTGTGAAAAGGAAATAGTGGCATCTTAACAGCAAAACCGATAAACAGAAGAGACCATATAAGTATGGGTGTGCTAAGCATAGACTCTTTGATGAGAGTCATATCAAAAAAACCACTCTGTTTGTGCATTAAGAAAAAAGCAAGCAGGATAAGCATAGATGCAACATGTGTATATAAAAAGAATTTCACAGCGGCATAGATACGACCTTCAGCACCCCAAATACCTACAAGAAAAAACATCGGTATAAGTGTGAGTTCCCAAAAGATAAAAAACCATAAAAGGTTTGTACTCATAAAAACACCAAAAATAGCACCACTAAAAAAGATAAGTAGTGAAAAATAAGCAGCTGGTTTTTTCTCTAAACTCCAAGAAGAAAGTGTAACTAAGATAAGTAATACACAAGTGAGTAAAAGCATAATAACACTTAATCTATCCACTTGCAGAGTAAGCACAAAATCAAAAGCATCTACTTTTAAAAAGTTTCCAAGTTCTAAGTAACCATCTTGAGGAAGTTGTTTGTAGAGTTCTATTGTTTTACTAAACATGTAGATAAAAAGAGCTAAAGTTATATACTTTGTTCCTCCAAGTTTACGCGTAGGAAGATAGATAAAAAGAGAGAGAAAAATAGGTGCAAAAACTAAAAGTTCATAGTTCATATTAAACTCCCTACAAATAAAATAATTAATAAACTAAAAATACCAATAAGCATAATACCTGCTTGATTTGAAACTTTTGAAGTGGTCGTTTTAGATAGTAATAAAAAAATCTTTTGACTTATATTTAACATATTATTGACTGCTTTATCTATAATATTTATATCTACCCAGTTGATAGTTTTTGATATGGAATTTATAACAATATTTTTGACAAACCAAGTTATCATGTGCTCTATAAAATAACCATTAAAGAGCACTTTATGTATTGCTTTCATAAGTGGTTGTGCAGCGAGTTTATCTCTTAAGTTTGGTCGGCTTTTATAAAACTTATAGACTATAAACGCAACTATAAATATAGCACTTAAAAGAGCGAATGGAAGATAAGGCAGATGTGCTTCTTGTATCTCTTCACCTGTAATGTAATTACTTAACTCTTCTTGATAAAAACCTAAAATAAGCGTAGCAAATGCCATAATACCAAGAGGTAGTGAAATCCAAAACTTTGATGGTGTTGTGATAACTTTGTTTAACTCTATATCTTGTGGTTTACCTGCAAATATGAGAAGCCAAAGCCTAAAGATGTAAGCGACAGAAAGAACACCTGCAATGATAGTTAAAGTAGAGATAAGTCCATAGGTTTGAGGATTAAGCAGACTTGTTGCGATGATGGCATCTTTAGAATAAAAGCCACTAAAAGGAGGAATTCCACTCAAAGATAAAGCACCCATAGCCATAAAAATAGCTACAAGCGTAAGCTTTTTGTAAGCACCACCAAGTTTAAAAAGCTCTTTGTTATGTCTAGCTGACATGATGACAGCGCCAGCTCCTAAAAAAAGAAGTGCTTTAAAAACAGCATGATTTGTTAAGTGTGTCATTCCAGCGGAGAGAGAACCAACACCTAAGCCAATAAACGCAAGTGAAAGATGTGACATAGTGGAGTAAGCCAAAACTTTTTTTATCTCACTCTGCACTAAAGCACTTGTAGCACCAATAAATGCACTTAAACTTGCAACTGCTGCCACAACTATAAGTGCTTGAGAAGCTTCGTAAAAATCAAAAAGACGAGCTACAACATAGATACCACTATTTACCATAGTTGCACCATGTATAAGTGCTGAAACAGTTGTTGGACCCTCCATCGCTCTCATAAGCCATGGAAAGAGTGGAAATTGTCCAGATTTTCCTATGGCTGCTATGAAGATAAAAATAGCAATAGTAAAAGAGACACTACTAGCTATTTGATTTTGTGATGCGAGTAAATTTATCTTTTGTAAATCAAGTGTACCAGTAAAGTACAAAAGTAGTCCCATCGCAGCAAATAAAAATATATCACCAAATTTTGTATACAAAAATGCAGTCACACCAGCATCTGCAGGGGCTTTGTTTTGATGCCAAAAAGAGATAAGAAGATACGAAGCAAGCCCCATGAACTCCCAACCAACAAAAAGTCCAAGAAGTTCTTTTGCACTTACAAGTAAAATCATACCACCAATAAAAAAGAGGATTTTTGCATAGTAGCGTGCTTGATCTGGGTCTTCTTTCATGTAGTCATGTGAGAAGTGAATATCTAAAGCTCCAAGTCCTGTGGCGATAAGCAACATCACCAAAGAGAGATGGTCGATGTAGATACCAAAGGGAATAGTAATATCTCCAAATGTAAACCAATCTAAGGGAATATCTATCGGTTTTGTATAAGAAAAAAAACTATTTACAACTAATGCAAAAAGTATAAATCCAATAATCTCAGCGAAAACAAAAGCGTACTTCTTGCTTATCTTTCCTATGATAAAAGTTGCGATGGCTCCAGTAAAAGGGAGAATTAAAAGAAGTGCTATACTCATACCTCTTCCTCTTGTAAATCATCTGCTATAACAACTTTAGTAAATTTATGTGCTGCTGCAAAGATAAGGATACCAACAGCCGCTTCAAGCGTTGCAATAATCATCACCATGTAAGCAAACGCAATGTTTTGAGAGAGTCCAAGATAGTGAGCCGAAGATGCTAACATCAAAATCACTGCATTGATAAGCATCTCTAACGAAAAAAAGATTCGTAAAAAATCTCTGTTTGAAGAGATGCCAAAGAGTCCAACACTAAAAAGTGCAAATGCAAAAAGCATATCAAGCTCAAACATTATCTCTCCTTTTTGGTTTTAGCACACGCATCATTTTAATAGTTCCATATAAAAGACTTACACCAATAAGAGCAAAAAGGATAACAACATCACTAAACGCAGCAGCAAAAAGTTCCTTTTTTTCTATAGTATCTTGAATATTTTGTTTTAAATCAGAACTATTGATAAGAAAAATTGCACTCATTAAAATAAAGATAAAAAAGGCTAAAACCCCACTCCAAGAACTTCGTTTAGTCTTTGGAAATTCTGTTCCAATGAGAGTAATTCCAAAGAGCATAAGAACAGCTATACCTCCAGTATAGACAAAAATCTGAAACAGACCTAAAAGCTTCTCATCTAAACCGATATAGTAAAGTCCTAAAACTAACATCATAAGAGCAAAAGATATAAGTGAAGCGATACTCTGCTTTACACTAAGAGATGTAATAGCTAAAATAAGTGCAATGCTGAGTAAAACTATATTCATAAGTTTGCTCCACTAAAATCGGGTTCACCAGTTATGGGTGCTTTTATCTCTTTGCCTTTCATCGCTTTTTCTGCTTCTTTTTTCTTTTTGGCTAACTCTTTTTTTACACGCGATGCTTCTTCTGCTTCAAGACGACTATCTATGTACTCTTGTGGAACATCAACATGTACCCAGAAATTTTCTTGATCTTCATGCCAACCGTTACTAA
Organism: Sulfurimonas sp.; assembly: GCA_045046645.1. Taxonomy (GTDB): domain Bacteria; phylum Campylobacterota; class Campylobacteria; order Campylobacterales; family Sulfurimonadaceae; genus Sulfurimonas. Next base: position 10,835 of record JASFZD010000069.1, read on the forward strand.
TCATATCATATCTACCACCACTAAGGATGATTGACTTTTCTGGTTTTGTAGGACAAACATCTTCACATAATCCACAAAAGATACAAACTCCAAGATTTACTTCTGGAACGATATTTTGTTTTTTAAAGGGAAGATGTTTCATACTTATAGCATTTGTTGGACAGATTTTGTTACAAGAGTCACAACCTATACATGTTTCGTAGTCTATATGGTGTTCCCCTCTATATCTGCTAGCTTGATGCATTAGCTCATGCCTTACATCTACTTGTGCAGGACTTTTAACTCCTAGCGCTTTAGAAACTCTATAAACTTTTTTTAGTAACTCTAGTATCATGAGAAGCTCCCCAAAAGATAAATTTTTGCAAACATTATCCATGCAACATTTAAAAGAGAGAGAGGCACTAAATAACTCCATGAGAAGCTTAACATCTGCTTCATAGTTATACGAGGAGTTGAGGCTCGAATAACCATCATCAACATTGCTATAAGAAGCATTTTTAAAAACAAAAAGCTAAATCCATCAAAAAATAGACCTTTATATCCACCTAAAAATAGAGTTGCAGCTCCTGCAAAAACTGCCATAAACTCTGCAAACTCTGCGAGTTTTAGTAAAAAGTAGTTTGTACCACTATACTCTGTGTAAAAACCGTACACAATCTCTTGTTCTGCATCAGGAATGTTAAAAGGTGGTTGATCAAGCAGACCAAGCAAGGCTACAAAATATAAAAGAAATCCAGGTAAAAGGATAAGAAAACTAAGCCAAGAACTTTGCTCAACGATAGATGTTAGACTTAAAGTACCAAACAAAAGAGCAGGGGAGAGAGCTGCTAAAAAAAATGAGGTCTCCATCGAAATCATCTGTGTTAAAACTCTAATACCACCTAAAAAAGAGTACTTGTTGTTTGAACCAAAACCAGTGAGAAAAAGTAAAAAAGGCTCAATGCCAATAAGAACTACAAGAGCAAGTAAAGAGTACTCACTTTTAACAACTGTTGTATACTCACTCCAAGGTATAACAGCAGTTGGAAGGATAGCAATAGTGGCCGCAAGTATAGGCATAAGTGAGAATAGATAAGGATTTACACCATCAGGTGTGATACTCTCTTTTGTTAAAAGTTTACTCAAGTCAAAAAGAGTTTGGTAACTTCCAGCAGGACCATTGAAGTTTGGTCCAACTCTTTTGTGCAGTGCTGCCATAAACTTTCTAAAAAACCAAAACAGAGCAACTGTCCATAAAAGCACATAAAATATACCTGGAAAAACTACAATATTAAAAATCATTTCCATTGATGCTCCCCTTATCTATCTAAATCACCTTGGCAGATGTATAAACTACCAAAGATTAGTGGGATGTCTGAGAGGGTTTGACCTTTTAAGAGTTTATCTAACATCATTGTATGGTTAAAACTTGGTGCTTTTATCTTGAGTCTATATGGTGAAGTGGCTTTTTCCCCAGTCACTAAGTGCATGAGTACCTCTCCTCTTGACCACTCAACACGACTTATGGCTTCACCTGCAGGAAGTTTTTTTGGTACTTTTACCATATGGTCTTTTGTTGGATTATATTCTCCAGAGGATATGGCTTCTTCTATGTGTTTTTTAGCTTGTTTTATAATGTCTATAGATTGTTCCATCTCTTCAAAAAGATTTACAAGTCTATCATTTGCTGAACCAGTTTTTTGGGTAATATAGTCCATTTTTATTTTATCATAAGCAGCATAAGGTTCATCGATGCGTATATCAGTTTTGACACCACTTGCTCTTGCAACGACACCACAAAGTGAATACTCTTCGACTTCTTTAGGAGTAATAACTCCCTGCTTTGCAGCACGCATTTTCATTGTTGGATTGTTAATAAATATAGTTTTTATATCGTCTTTTGTGGCATCAAATTTGTCAAGAGCAAGTTGTAATTCGTCTAACATATTTTCTTGCAAACCATAACGAACTCCACCTGCTTCTACTGCTGCAGTTGCTATCCTCGCTCCACTATAAGACTCTAAAAAGTCAAGGAAATACTCTCTAACATCCATGTTCCACATCGCAACTGTATGCAAGCCTAAAGCATTGTAAAAACCACCCATTCCCATAGCGTGAGAAGAGATACGAGAGACTTCACCTAAAAGTACACGCATCCATTTTGCAAACTCAGTTATCTCTACGCCTGCTATCTCTTCGACTGCTTGCGCATAACCTACCATAGAGTTTATGTTGTCCATAAAACAGAGTCTTTCAACGACTACAATAGCTCCAATAAAATCTTTTTTAGTAACAAGATGCTCTAATGCACGCCATACAAAACCGATATCAGGATCGATGCCTATTACATCTTCGCCATCACAATGCACTTTTAAACGAATAGGTCCACTTGCTGGATGCGTTGGACCCCAGTTTAAAATAGTCTCAGAACTCTCAGGATCTATTCCTTTGTCATTTTCACTCTCTTCATTTTTAAACGCATCTACAATAGTTTGAATATTTTCAACTGTATTTGCATCGTGTGCATCCCAATCAAAATCTTTTCTAAAAGGTGCTTTATTATAAAAATCTTGAGAAACGATAATCGGACGTAAATCTGGATGATTTAAAAATTTTACACCAAACATAGAGTAAGCTTCTCTTTCGTGCCAATTAGCACCTTTAAAAAGCGGTGTTAATGACTCTATTTGACACTTGTCTAATTCTCTTGGAATATCGCACTTAAGCCAGCAGTTGCGTTTAGTGATGAGGTCTTCAAAAAAGTAGTTCATCTCTATAATGTTTTTCTCTAAAAAGTCAGTAGGAGAAACAGTGGCAATAGTTTTTAATCCATTTTCTTTTAACTCTTTTGCAACTTTGAGTAAATCTTCCGCGTTTGAGAGTTTTACTTTTTTCCAAGTAGATTTATAATCTTCTATATACTCTGTATCCTGTTTTTCTAAAATGTTTTGAAGACTCTGCACTTAAAACTCCATCTCTTTCCACAGTCCACCTTGACTAGCAGCACTTGGAATCCCTTTTTTTATCTTCTGTTTTATCTCTTCAAGTCCAGCGATAATAGCTTCAGGACGAGGAGGGCAACCTGCAACAAAAATATCAGCAGGAAGTATCTCTGTAGGATTTTTTATAACAGCAAGAGAATCATTGTAAGGTCCACCATCAAAAGAACATGCACCAAGTGCTAAAACATACTTTGGTTCAGGCATTTGTGCATAAGTTCTTAAAAGTGCAGGGAGAATTTTTTTAGTAACTAAACCTGTGATGATAAGCAAATCAGCTTGACGCGGTGTTGGTGTAGGCAGATAACCATAGCGTTCCCAATCATAACGAGGTCCCATCGCTGCTGCCATCTCAAGAGAACAACATCCTGTACAAAAGTGAGCCATCCAAAGAGATTCACTTTTAGCATGGGCGAAAAAATCATATATTTTGAGCATATTTGTACTCCTTCATAGCTATAACTAAAGCTAAGGCAATTATAAGAGCAAAAACAGCTGCGATAGTTTGTGCGTGTTTATCTTCTGCATAAACAAAAAGAGAGAAAAAGAGTCCTGTCATATCAGCGATGATAAACATGATAGCGAACATAAAAAAGCCAAAGTTTGCTTTTTTTGGTGTAGAACTACTTGCAGGAAGTCCACACTCAAAATGAGAGTTTTTTATAGGGTCTGGTGCATAAGGAGCAATTAAAACACCAAGTATGTAGAGTGCTAAAATAGTAATCAAAATCCCAAGAGCATAAATAATAAAGGCTTCTATGATAACTCCTTTTAGTAAGTATAGCTAAAATTGGATTTAAATTTCTAAACTCTAGTTCTCTAAGTATGATGCTCAAGTACTTAATACTGCAAAATTTTATTAAATTCAAGAGAAGTCTAAGGGTCGAATAGAACCATAAATTGCGGCTTAATGAAAATTTCGGGCTCCTAAGTAATCATTTTTTTAATAATCTTCATAGGATACACTTTCCTCATCTCTGGTGACCTTAAGTAGTTTTAAATCTTCAATATCTTCTTTAAAATGCTCCAAAAGCCATAAGACCTTTTCCGCTAAAGTTTGTTTTGAAAAATCATCAGCTGGAATATATCCTTTTTTATATAAATTTTATTATAAATAAAAGGTATAAATAGCCAATGGTAGCTAAATCTCTGAAGTTTTCAAAGCTAAAAATCGACAGAGGTAACATATTTTTGTTGTACTTTTTACAGTCGAGCAGTTTCAACTTTTGTTCTTGTATATCTCACATTTTTTTTCTGACAATTGAACACAACCATCTTAGGTTATGTTTCGTTATATCCAAGATTCCTTTGAAAACTTAAATATGCCTATTTATTTAATAACTGATAGTTATTCAGTTGTAATTTCTCACAACTCATCATATTAAAATTTAGAGCTATTTCTAAATCTCAATTTATAATTTAACGAACCTGATAAATAGGTGTTTTCAGCTATCCCAAGTAGCTTTTGTGCTACTTTTAACTTTCTCTGCGTGAGTACAACGGCAGTCGTGAGCCGTGATTTACTCGCTAGAGTAAATTATTGGCTCCTCGTACTTGTTAGCATTTAAGCACAGTTAGTTTTGTAATCTAAAAAAAGACTTTCTATTGGAATATGTAGTTGTGTATGTAAGTTGCGAATCATCTCAATAGTAAGTTTTCTTTTTTTATTTAAGATTTCTGATACTCTAGATTTACTTCCAACAATCGCAACTAAATCTTTTTGTTTTAGACCCTCTTGTTCCATTCTAAATTTTATTGCTTCTATAGGGTCTGGAGCTTCTATTTTGTAATTCTGTTCCTCATAAGCTTCAACTAAAGTTGTAAGTACTTCTAGCTCATCCATTTGTGGTGTATTTGGTTTAGCATTCATTATGTTTTCGATATAGCTTAATGTGTGAGTATAGTCTTCTTCATTTTTAATAGGCTTGATATTCATCTTATAACTCCTCAATATTTATTTTATCATATTGCTTATGTGTTCCAATAAACTTAATAAATACAATTTTTGCATAATAGTTTATTGTAACTATTAATCTGTATTTATTCCCTGCAATATTAAAGATAACTTTTGTATCTCCAACAACACTAGCATTTCGATACATTGCTTTAATCTCATTTGGGTTATTCCAATCAAGCTTTAAAACTTCTTTATGCCAAGATTCTAAAGCATTTTTGCTATCACGATATTTTGATTGCTCATAAAAATCTTTTAATGTCTTTTTGGAAATTATTCTCATAGAGGTATTATATGCTAGTTCCCATTAAGAGAACTTTAATTCTAGGAAGTAAAGTATTTGAATGTATGCTAACTATTAGTTAATCGACATTTTAGCACCAAAAAGATTAACACTTCATAAAGAGCCTGATTGCTAAAATGTTGTTTCAACACCCTTGTTATATGAACGGTGCAGGCTATGGAGTTTGTGAGGGGATTTGTCTTTTTTGGTTTGTTTTTGAAGTATGGTTACGTGTGTTTGTAGTAAGAGTTTATCTATTCTATGGTGATTATGTCTCTTTTTAAATGCCAATTTACCTCTATTTCTATCT
>JASFZD010000070.1:0-8499 GCA_045046645.1 Sulfurimonas sp.
TTTTTGTTTTTTCTTCATTTTCTACTAAAGCAATTCTTACAAATCCAACACCAGGATTTTCTCCCCTTGTATCTTCTCTTGCTAAAAATTCACCAGGAAGTACTTTGACATTATACTTTTCATAAAGTTTTTTTGTAAATTCTAAAGCATTTTGAACTTTGAGCCATATATAAAAAGTTGCCTTTGGGATATCTGTACCAAGTATCTCATGTGCTAAAATAAAGTTGCGTTTATAAACTTCTCGTGAAGCTCTCACATGTGCTTCATCACTCCAAGCAGCCGCTGCTGCACTTTGAAGCGGAAGAGGTGATGCACAACCTACATAAGTTCTGTATTTCATATATTCAGCTAGAATTTTTTCATCTCCAGCAATAAATCCTGAACGAAGCCCTGGTGCAGATGAGCGTTTTGAGATAGAGTTGATAACTAAAGTGTTTTCATAGTTTTTGTTTCCAACATGTAGTGCTGCTTCAAGCAAAGATGGGACTTTTCCTTTGGTATATAGCTCGCTATAACACTCATCATTTAAAAGAACAAAGTTGTGTTTGAGTGCTAAGTTTACCCAAATACCTAACTCATCTAAAGAGAGAATAGAACTCGTTGGATTATTTGGAAAGTTTAGTATGACTAAATCACAATTGCTTAATTCATCTTCATTTATCTCAGGTTTAAAGTTATTTGTCTCATTGAGGTTGAGGTAAATAACCTTTGAACGAGTAGCAATAGCCGCCCCCTCATAAATCTGATAAAAAGGATTTGTATAAGCCATTACTGGATTTTTAACATCAAAAAGTAAAAACTGAGGGAAGTTAAAAAGTACTTCTCGTGTGCCAAAAGTTGGGATGATTTGGGCATCACTAAGTCCAACGCCAAATCTTTTCTCTACAAAACTTCTTTGTGCTGTGCGAAGATTTTGCTCTCCACCTGTTTTTGGATATTTTTTAAGTAAGGCTGTGCTGTCTGAGAGTGCAGTTTGTATAAAGTCAGGTGTTTGAAACTGTGGCTCACCAATAGTTAAAACAGATGGACTAAAGTCAGGGTTAGGTATAATATTTTTAAGTAAATTATTTAGTTTTTCAAATGGATAAGGTTCAAAATTCATGGGTCTCGCCGCGTATTAAATTGATGAAATTATAGCTAAAAAATGATTGTTGAACTTTAGAGGAGTTGTGATGAAGATTTTTATATCAGTGATTTTGATTTTACTACTTGTATTAAGTCTTAGTTTAGGTATTGATGAATCAGCTTTAAAACTTCAAAATGAGTCCTTTGATAGAGCGATGATTGCTTTTGGATTAGCTAAAGGCTTAAACGCAGTAATATCACTTTTACAAGGAACAGAGCTTTCATTTACCCCTATTGGTGTGGGGTTGAATTTTAGTATTGGAGAAGTGCTTGACCCCTTTAACGATATGGTTGAAAGATTTTCTTGGGTAATGCTTTTATCATCAGTTTCTTTGGGTGTGCAAAAGCTACTTTTACTCTTAAGTGCTAAACTATTTTTACAAGTTGCACTTGCTTTAAGTGTTGTTTTAACCTTGGCAATTTTATGGATAAAAAAGTTAAAAAATGAACTCTTTTTATCCTATGCTTTTAAATTTTTCACTCTTGTGTTGATTCTGCGTTTTAGTGCCATTGTCTTTGTAAATCTTTCACAATTGGTATATGTCACAAGCTTAGAAAGTGAGTATAATCAAGCGAGTCTTATTGTTGAAAAAACAAAGACAAAACTTGAAGATTTGGAAACTAAAAATAGTAATTTTGTTAAATCAAAAAAAGAAGATGATTTTTTTGATAGATTAAATAATAAATATAATACTCTTGCAAATAGTATGAATATAAAAAAACAGCTAGATGGTTTAGAAGAAAGTATAGAAGAAGCTTCAAAAAAAATCATTACATTGATAACAATTTTTGTGTTTGAAAGTGTACTTCTTCCTCTGCTTTATTTATACTTATTGATTTTGAGCATAAAATTTATTTTTAGAAGTGAGTTAAAATTAAAAATGTTGTATAATATTAATAATTAAAAAAAGGTCTAAAAATATGAAAATAGTTTTATCAGTGGCATTGGCATTTATGCTGATAGGTTGTAGTGATAGTAGTGAGAGTTCTTCGGCAAAAAAAACGATATCTAATCAGGTAAATGAGACTGCAAAGGTAGTATCTAAAAGTACACAAGATGTTGTAGCTAAAACAAAAGAAGCAACAGCTATTGTGGTAAAACAAGCCGAAATAGTAACTAAAGAAAGTATAAAAAAAGTACAAGAAAGTGCAAAAGAAGTAAGTGCTGATGTGAAAAAAGTAAGCGCTCAGGCAGTTGAAAAAGTAGCAAGTGCTACAGCAGAAGTTGCACAAAAGGTTCAAGAAAAAGCAAAAGAAATGAATAAGGAAGTTTCAAGTGTTGATGGTTCACTTGTCTTTAAAGCATGTAGTGGATGTCATGGTTCTCAGGGAGAAAGAAAAGCTATGGGTAAATCACAGATTATTAAAGGATGGGAAGCATCAAAAGTTGTAGATGTTTTAAATGGATATAAAGTAGGTACTTATGGTGGTGCGATGAAAGGAATTATGAAAGGGCAAGTTTCTAAACTAAGTGATGCACAAATAAGAGCAGTCGCTACTTACATTTCTGAGCAATAATCCTCACAAGATTGCTTAAGCTTATGCTTTAGGCAATCCGAATTTTTGAGTGATAAGTTCTCCCTCTTCGTTAAAAAAGAGATAATAAAGCATATCTTTTTTTACACTCAAACCTGCTAAATAGCGCAGAGCAAGATTTGCTTGAAGTGATGCTATATGCATAACGATAGGTGCTGCAATACCTGCTGGCTCTTTTGTGATGATTTTAAAAGCATCATTAAAAGATGACTTGTCTATAAAACTCACTTGTCCATGAAAAGCTTCAACACTTCCATATATCCAAGGAGTATTTGCTACTTTAGCATAGGTGTTAATATCTCCTCGAGTTGGTAGGTTGTCTGTAGCATCAATGATTAAATCAACTTCGATATTTTTTTGAGTCCACTCCTCAAAATTACATTCATGTGCAATTGCTTTGACATAAGGGCATCGTTGCATCATAATATCTGCGTTTAGAATTGCTTTGTTCTTACCCTCATCACCTACTTTAAAAGCGACTTGACGATGAATATTATGCAGACTCACTTCATCAAAATCTATAATGTGAATTGTACCAATGCCACTAGCACCTAGAGCAAAAGCAAGTGATGAACCAAGCCCTCCTGCACCAACTATGGCAATTTTTTTGCTTTGTAATTTTTCTTGTGTCTCTTCGCCCCATAATTTTACTTGACGGTGAAAATATTGCATCATGTTACATTCCTTTTGTTTACTGCTTCTTTAAATCCCCAAGTTCTACGAGCATGAACTACTTCAATGTGACTCATATCAACTATCATAAGCTCTTCTGCGTTACCTAAGTGTTGTAATAACTCTCCATTTGCAGAGGCAAGAATAGAATCGCCATAAAATTTCCATGAAAAGTCTTTGTCCTTATACTCACCAATACGATTAGCACGCAAAATATAACAGTTGTTTGTAAATGCACGGCTTGTTATGAGTGCTTTCCATCTCTCGTATGATTCAAATGTTGAGACACTTGGAGCTAAAATACAGTCTATATTTTTAGACGATAAAGAGGCAAAAATTTCATCAAAATGAAGTTCAAATCCACTCATAACAGCGAATTTAAATCCATCAACTTTAAAAATCATCGGAGTTTGAATTTTATCTATGGTATTTGCAAAAAATTTCTCTTCATTCCAATGGCCATAGTTTATAAGTATTTGCTGATAATAATAAGAGGAAGAAGAGGGGGAAAATTTGGCAATAGTTTTATAAATTTCTTTTTTCTTAACAATAACCAAGGGTACAACTATTGTCATGTTATAAGTAGTTGATAACTCTTTTAAAACTTTGATTTGATGATTGGCTTGTTCTTTAATCATACTTAGAGACATTGTTTGTAGCTCTTTAAAAAATGGATTAAGAACATATTCGCCCATAAGAAGAACTTTTATGTTTTTGGTATGGGCAACGCGTATGTAACTATATAGTTTTGTAGAACTCATACCCTGTGCGTTGAGTTGTAAAACGGCTGCTCTCATAAAAACCCCTAACTATTTTTTATCTCTTTTATTTTTATAACAGCATCTTCGAGTATTGCTTGTGCCTCACTTAACTCTTTCATGCCTTTTTCATAGGCTTTAACACTATTTGAGAGTGTAATCTCTGGTTTCATAAGTGTCTCCAAAACTGTTTTTGCATTTTCTAATTTTGTTTCGAAATTATCTTTAGGCATTGAGTGCCTCCTTTATATAGTGCTCAAATTTATCAAGTTCAACAAGAAAAGCATCATGACCATAATCACTATCTATATCTATGTAAGTATGGTTTTTATTGCCAATTTCAAGTAAAATATCTGAAATCTCTTTCATTTCAAAGTTTTTAAATAAAACATCATTTTTAAAACTTATGAGATGAAGCTTTGCTGTAATTTTTTTAAAAGCTTCTTGCAAAGAGTCAAATCCACGACCTAAATCATAGATATTAATCGCTTTAGTTATATACAGATAAGTAAGTGGGTCAAACCATTTTGTAAAGTTATATCCATTATATTCTAAGTAAGATTCCACTTGAAATTTTCCAAAAAGTTCATATAAACCATCGTTTCTTTTATATTCTCTTCCAAATTTTTTTCTCATTGATTCATGAGATAAAAAACTAATATGTCCAGCCATACGACCAATTGCCATGCCAGATAATCCTTGTTCTTTAATGAGCTCTGCATCATAATAACCTTGCTTAAAATCAGGGTCTTTTAGTATGGCTTCTTGAGCGACTTTATTAAAAGCAATTGCCCAAGCTTGCGTGGCATGTGTTGCAGCAAGAGAGATGATTTTATTTGCAAAGTTCGGGTAGTGAATAGCAAATTGCAGTGCTTGCATCCCACCCATAGAACCACCAACGATAGCTTCAACTCTATGAATATCTAATCTGTCAAAAAGTATTCTTTGGGCTTTAACCATATCTTTGATACTGACAACTGGAAACTTATAACGATAAGGGTCATTATGAGGGTATTGCGCAGACATAGGACCAGTTGAACCAAAGCAACTACCAATGACATTTGTACAGATAACAAAATATTTGTCAGTATCTATGGCTTTACCTGAACCGATGAGACCATCCCACCAACCAGCTTTATTCTCGCCTTCATAAAATCCTGCGGCATGGTGAGAACCTGTAAGTGCATGGGTTACGACAACTACATTACTTTTGTCATCATTTAAGTGACCATAAGTTTCATATGTAATATCATAAGGCTCTAGTATACGACCACTTTCTAGGTAGAGTGGATTAGTAAAATGTTCCGTATGTGTTTGCAAGTTTAGTGACAAAATTTCGCTCTTTTTTTAAAATAATATTGCTATTTTACCCTAAATGGCTTAAGGGTAAAATATTATGCCTCTAAAGCTTGTTTTATATCGGCTATCAAATCTTTAGAACTCTCTAAACCACAAGAGATACGAATGAGACCAGATGGGACACCACAAGCGACTAACTCTTCATCGGTTAATTGTTGATGTGTTGTTGAAGCTGGATGAGTGATAATGGATTTTGAATCACCGATGTTTACCACCAAAGAGTAAAGTTCAGTTGCGTTTACTATCTTTGTTGCTTCTTCTAAAGAGCCTACTTCAAAGCTTAAAAGGCCACTAGATTGTCCATCTTCAAAATATTTTTGTGCCATTTCATAGTTTGCATTACTTTTAAGTCCTGGATAGTTGACTTTTAAAACCTTAGGATGAGCTTCTAAAAACTCTGCAAGAACTAAAGCATTTTTAGAGTGTTCTCTCATGCGTAGTGCAAAAGTTTCTACTCCTTGGATAAATAACCAAGAGTTAAAAGGTGAAGGTACTGCACCGATATCACGAAGCAAAGAGAATCTTGTTCTCAATGTAAAAGGAGGAAGTGGAACATCTACATAAACTAAACCGTGGTAAGAAGCATCAGGCTCATTAAATTGTGGATAACGAGGATTTGCTTTTAATTTTTCCAGTAAGCCTTTTCTCTCAACTAAAATACCACCAATGGCTAGCCCTTGACCTGTTGTGTATTTGCTAGTGCTATGCACTGAAATATCGGCTCCAAACTCAAAAGGACGACATAAAACAGGTGTAGCAACTGTATTGTCTACAACAGTTAATATACCGTGTTTGTTTGCAATAGTAGTAATGGCTTCTATATCTGCTACATCTATACTAGGATTGGTTAGTGATTCAAAAAAGATAACCTTTGTTTTATCATCAACAAGTGCTTCTATATCTTGTGGTTTATGAACATCAAAAAAATGTGCTTGGATGCCAAATCTTTTAAAAGTATGTGCATTGAGTGTTAAACTTCCACCATAGAGTTGGTTTGCACAAATAATGTTATCTCCAGCCTCTGCTGCGTTTGCAATGGCATAAAAAATAGCACTCATTCCACTAGCAGTCGCGATAGCTGCTTCCCCACCCTCAAGCTCTGTAAATCTTTTTTCAAATACATCAGTAGTTGGGTTGTTTAGACGCGTATAAATATTGCCAAGTTCTTTAAGTGCAAAGAGGTTTGCTGCATGTTCAACATCACGAAACTCATATGCTGTTGTTTGATAAATTGGAACAGCCATAGTCCCTTGAGAGTCTTTTTCATACCCTGCATGAAGTGCTTTTGTTTGTAAATCCATTATTTTCCCTTTTCTTTTAATGTTTCATTTTTTAAGTTTTGTAAAAAATGTAAAATATTTTCTTGATATAAAATTGTATCTGCATCATGTGTCAATAACAAGATAGGTTTAAGTGCTTTAATATCAATTTTTTTAGCATACCTTGGTACTATTTTAAGTTCTTTTTGAATATGTTCTACTAAAGTGTCTAAGTTAAGACCATTGTTGTCTTTGACTTTTTGCACCATCTCTTTGGTAGAAAGCATTAGAAGATTTGCTCTATCTGTATCTCCATCATATATATTTAAGGCGATATCCTTAATAATCATATAACTTTCAACTGTTGCATGTTCATTTGCTGCAATTACAAGAGCAAATATCTTAGCACGAAACTCCAAAGAACCATGATGATGGACAAAAAGCTCACGAAAAGCACTGAAAAAATGGTGTTTAAGTCGAAAGCTTAGTCGCATGTAGATTCCTTGTATGATATTATACATAAAATGGTATAATTTTAAAAATAAATTTAGTAGGAATTTTTATGGGTAGAGCGTTTGAGTATAGAAAAGCATCAAAGTTAAAAAGATGGGGAGCAATGTCAAAACTTTTCCCTAAATTAGGTAAGATAATCACAATGGCTGCAAAAGAGGGTAGTAGTGATCCTGATATGAATGCTAAACTTAGAACTGCGATTATCAATGCTAAAGCTGAAAATATGCCAAAAGATAATATTGAAGCAGCCATAAAAAGAGCAAGTGCTAAAGATACTGCAAGTATGCTTGAAGTAAACTTTGAAGGAAAAGCACCACATGGTGTTTTAATCTTTATAGAGTGTATGACAGATAACAATACACGAACAGTGGCTAATGTTAAAAATATACTTACTAAACATGGTGGAGAGCTTTTAACAAATGGTTCTTTAGAGTTTATGTTTGATAGAAAAGCATTGATAGAATTTGATTTTACAGATGAAATGGATTTAGAAGAGTTAGAACTTGAACTTATTGATGCTGGTCTTGAAGAGATTGAAGCAGAAGATGGTGTTGCAATTGTTACGGGTGATTATGTCAGTTTTGGGACTTTAACAAAAGCATTAGAAGAGATGAATATAGAGATTAAAAAAGCACATTTAGAAAGAATGGCAAATACACCTATGTCAATCACAGATGACGAACAGCTTGATATTGATAAAATACTTGAAAGATTAGAAGATGATGAGGATGTTCAAAAAGTTTTTACAAATCTCGTATAATTTTGCATGAAATATACAGATAAATTTTTAATTAATACACATGAGGTGAAGCAATCAAAATTTATTGCTCATCTTACCCCCTATTCAAAATATAAATTTTTACTAAAAGAACTCAAAGATAAACATCCAAAAGCAAGACATTTTGTTGTTGCTTACAGGTATTTAAATGAATATGATCAAATTGTAGAATATTCAAATGATGATGGAGAACCAAAAGGGACTTCTGGTAAACCATCTCTTATGGTGCTTCAAGGTCAGAATATTATAAATACAGCTGTCATCATTGTACGCTACTTCGGTGGAACGAAGCTTGGAACAGGTGGTCTGGTTCGTGCTTATAGCGATGCAGTCAACTTAGTACTTGAAGGTACAGAGTTTAAAGAATACAAAAAAGAGATAATGAAAACCATTTCAATAGAGGTATCCACAAAGTCTGATACCCCTACAGTAACCTAATCCAGCTTAACATTCCAAGGCAATAATTCTTCAAGACTTTTATCTTTATATCTATGAATTG
>JASFZD010000071.1:0-18185 GCA_045046645.1 Sulfurimonas sp.
AATAAATATGTACAAAATTTATGTAACTTTATACTTAAAACAAAAAGAGGAATTCCATTCCAAAGGAAACAAATATGATAACAAGACATTGTAGTTTTTGTGATGCAAGTGAGAGCGAAAAAAATCCACTTATAGCAGGAAATGGTGTTTACATCTGTAAAAATTGTGTTGTTTCAGCATATAAAATCATGTTTGGAGACGAGAAAGAAGTTTCCACTCAAGATAACAGTGAACTCCTTGAAGCTGTAAACAATTTAATGACACCAAAAGAGCTTGATAGCTTTTTGGGTGAGTATATTATAGGTCAAGAACGCGCTAGAAAGCTCCTTAGTGTTGCTGTTTATAACCACTATAAACGCATCTTTAGAACACACAATGTTATTGATGATGATACTGAAATAGCAAAATCAAATGTTTTACTCATAGGTCCAACAGGTTCAGGAAAAACACTAATGGCGCAGACTATCGCTAGAGTTTTAAATGTTCCGATCGCTATTGCAGATGCAACAAGCTTAACAGAAGCTGGTTATGTTGGAGAAGATGTTGAAAATATTTTAACAAAACTTATCCAAGCTGCAGATGGCGATGTAGAACGGGCACAAAAAGGAATCGTTTTTATTGATGAAGTTGATAAAGTAGCTCGTATGAGTGAAAATCGTTCAATAACGCGTGATGTTTCAGGTGAAGGTGTTCAACAAGCACTTTTGAAGATTGTCGAAGGTGCTGATGTAAACATTCCTCCAAAAGGTGGAAGAAAACATCCCAATCAAGAGTTCACTTCTATTGACACAACAAACATCTTGTTTATCTGTGGTGGTGCTTTTGATGGTTTAGAAGAGATACTCAAACGCAAGCAGGGTCAAAATATTTTAGGCTTTGGACATGAAAAGAAAAGTAAGGATGAACAAAAACCTACTTATGACATGGTTGAACCTGATGATTTAGTTCACTTTGGTCTCATTCCTGAACTTGTTGGTAGACTTCCTATTATTGCATCTTTACAAGAAATCAGTGAAGAAGATATGGTCCGAATATTAACTGAACCTAAAAATTCACTTATCAAACAATACAAAAAACTTTTCTCTATCGATAATGTTGAGTTAAACTTTGAAGAAGATGCTCTTCTTGCTATCGCAGCAAAATCGATTAAAAGAAAAACAGGGGCTCGTGGTTTGCGTGCTATTTTAGAAGAAAATATGATAGATATTATGTATGAACTTCCTGAATATGAAGGCTATGAAGTACTTATTACAAAAGAAGTAATAAACGATGGTGAAGCACCTATTTATATTAAAAAAACAACAAAAAAAACAGCATAAGGTATATAGAAAATGATATTTAATAAAATAATAGGACTTTTTTCAAATGATTTATCAATCGATTTAGGAACTGCAAATACGATTGTAATTGCTAAAGGAAGAGGAATTATTATTAATGAGCCTTCTGTTGTTGCAGTTAAAACTGAAAAATATGGTCGAAGCAGAGTTTTAGCAGTTGGACATGAAGCAAAAGAGATGGTTGGTAAAACACCGGGGAACATCAGAGCTATCCGTCCTATGCGTGATGGTGTTATTGCTGACTTTGATATGACTGAGAAAATGATTCGTAAGTTTATAGAAAAAGCACATGGTAGAAGTAGCCTTATTTCTCCTCGTATCATTATCTGTGTACCATATGGTCTTACACAGGTTGAGCGTAAAGCAGTTCGTGAATCAGCTTTAAGTGCTGGTGCGCGTGAAGTATTTCTTATAGAAGAACCTATGGCAGCTGCTATTGGTGCTGGCATAGATATTCGCGAGCCTAAAGGTCACTTAGTTGTTGATATCGGTGGTGGTACTACTGAAATTGGTGTTGTTTCTCTTGGTGGACTTGTTTTAAGTAAATCTATCCGTACAGCTGGTGATAAAATGGATCAAAACATTGTAAACTATATTAGAAAGAAATATAATCTATTGATAGGTGAGAGAGTTGCCGAAGAGATAAAAATCAACATCGGTACTGCTATTGCTTTAGATAAAGATCTTACAATGGTTGTTAATGGTCGTGACCAAGTAGAAGGGCTTTTAAGTTCAGTTGAGCTTACAAGTGAAGATGTAAGGGAGGCTATGAAAGAACCTCTTAAAGAAATTGCAGAAGCTCTTCGAGATGTTTTAGAACAAATGCCACCTGATTTAGCTGGAGACATTGTCAATCATGGTATCATCTTGACCGGTGGTGGAGCACTAATTCGTCAATTGGACAAGTACCTCTCCGACATCGTTAGAATACCTGTTTATGTGGCAGATGAGCCACTTCTTGCAGTTGCCCGTGGAACAGGTAGAGCCTTAGAAGAGATAGACTTACTACAAGAATTATTTGAGAATGAATAAAAAAGTATTTAGCTTTTTTTCAATCTTAATTGCACTCCTTGTGGGTGCATTCTACTACACAAACATTGTACAAAAACCAGTTCTTTCTGCTCTTAACAGTGTTAAAATAAACTACAAAGATGTTATTCAATTTATAGAAAATGGCTTTAGTAAACATTTTTTTCAGGCCGATCAAATCACTATACTTAAAACACAACTTCAAAAGTATGAAAATAATCATCTTGTTATGCAAGAATTAGCAACAGAGATTAATGATCTTTACAAAGTAAATAAATCCTCTCTAAAGCTTGACCCAAGGGTAGATTTAGTCAGAACTATCTCTTATCAAAAATTTGGTGATTTAAACAGAATATGGATAGAGATGGATGATTTTAATGAATCAAAAATTTATGGACTTACTTATAACGAACTCGTTGCAGGTATCGTAATTGCAAAAAATTCCAAACCTTTAGGACTTTTAAACAGAGATTTTCAAAGCTCCTATGCTGTTTTTGTCGGTTCCAAACATGCCCCTGGAATTGCACATGGAAACAATGGACAAAATATTGTTATAAAATACATTCCTTCTTGGTTTGACATCAAAAAGGGTGATGAAGTCACTACTTCTGGACTTGATAACATCTTTTTCAAAGGTCTTAAAGTTGGACAAGTTATCTCTGTCACAAAGTCACAAGGGTATCAAAATGCTATCGTTGACCAATATTATAAATCAAATGACCCTAACTATTTTCATCTTATAAGGAAACTAAAATGATTAAAATCTTTTTTTTACTACTACTAATTATAAATATCTACGCACAAGACAAAAAGCAAGAAGTTACCATAGGTGCTGGTCCATACATTCAAACACAACCCTATCAAGGTGTGTCAAACATTCTTTTACCCTCTCCTGTTATCTTTTTTGATAATGGTCTATTTTATATGAGATGGTCAAGAGGTGGAATCTACTTTTTAGGCGAAAAAAATGATGATTATATGTGGGGATTTTCACTTACTGCTCAACCTAGAACTAACGAATATAAAGCATCTGATTCTAAAGACTTAAGAGGAATGAAAGACAAAAAAAGTTCCATAGAAGCTGGGCTTGCTTTTAGTGCTCAAGTTGATAAATCTTATTTAGAAGTAATGCTTCTAACAGATATCTTAGATAGATATGATTCATGGATAGTTAAAGCAGAATTGGGTCATGATTTTGAACTTGGGAAATTCAAATTTTACCCGAGTCTTATCGCTATTTATCAATCATCAGATTTTATAAACTACTACTACGGTGTAGACGCAGAGGAAGCTGTTACATCTAGCCATTCACAATATACCCCAAACTCTGGCATACAATTAGGTGCACAAACTTATATAAAATATCCTCTTACAAAAAAACTATCTGGACTAATTAATATGAGAGTAGATAAACTCTCAAGCCAAGCAACAGCCAGTCCTATTGTAGTAGATGATTATATTTATTCTGGATTAGTTTCTCTTATATACACATTTGAGTATTAACAAAAGAGAGTTAAAACTCATCAAATTTTAAGTGCCTTTTAGCTATAATCACTAAATTTTCAACATATAATTTAGAAGGGTAAAAATGCCAAAACGCACCGACATACACACTATTTTACTTATAGGTTCTGGTCCGATTGTCATCGGTCAAGCTTGTGAATTCGACTATTCAGGAACACAGGCTGTTAAAACACTTAAAGAGTTAGGCTATAAGGTTGTTTTAATCAACTCAAATCCTGCAACAATTATGACAGATCCAGAGTTTGCTGACAGAACTTACATAGAACCAATCAAAGAAGATATTATTGCTAAAATCATCAAAGATGAGAATGTTGATGCAATACTTCCAACGATGGGTGGTCAAACAGCTCTAAATGTAGCAACTTCAATGCATGAAAAAGGGATGTTAGAAGGTGTGGAGTTTCTTGGTGCAACTCCTGAGGCTATCCATAAGGGTGAAGACCGTTCTGCCTTTAATGAAGCTATGATAAAAATTGGTATGGACTTACCAAAAAGTAAAAATGCTTACACTGTTGATGAAGCAATCGAAGTGGTAAAAGAGATCGGTTTTCCAGTTATCAGTAGAGCATCTTTTACGCTTGCAGGTGGTGGCTCAGGTGTAGCATACAATATGGAAGAGTTTAAAACACTAGCAGAGGAAGGTCTCTCAGCTTCTCCTGTGGATGAAATTGAAATTATGGAATCTATGCTTGGTTGGAAAGAGTATGAGATGGAAGTTATCCGTGATAAAAATGATAACTGTATCATCGTTTGTGCCATAGAAAACTTTGACCCTATGGGTGTGCATACTGGTGACTCTATCACAGTCGCTCCTGCTCTAACTTTAACAGATAAAGAGTATCAAAGAATGCGTAATGCCTCTTTTGATATTCTTCGTGAAATTGGTGTAGATACTGGTGGAAGTAATGTACAATTCTCAATCGACCCAAAAACTGGTCGTATGATTGTTATCGAGATGAATCCTCGTGTAAGCCGTTCTTCTGCATTAGCTTCTAAAGCTACTGGTTATCCTATCGCAAAAGTTGCAACTCTTTTAGCAGTAGGATTCACCCTTGATGAGATTACAAATGATATCACAGGAACTCCTGCCTCATTTGAACCTGTCATTGATTATGTTGTCACTAAAATTCCTCGTTTTACATTTGAAAAATTCCCAGAAGCTGTAGATACTTTAAGTACAAGTATGAAGTCAGTTGGGGAAGTAATGGCTATTGGTCGTACATTTAAAGAGTCTATGCAAAAAGCTTTATGTTCTCTTGAAACTGACCTTTGTGGTTTTAACGATATAGATGCAGACACAGAGTTTGTAAAGCATGAAATCCGTCGTCCAAACGCAGACAGAATGCTTTATGTTGCTGAAGGATTCCGTCGTGGCATGACAATACAAGAGATGTTTGATACTTGTGCCATTGACCCATGGTTCCTTTACCAGATACAAGAGCTCATAGAGACAGAGTCAAAAGTTACTGATAAAGTTCTCTTTGATGATGCAAAGATGAGAAATCTAAAAGTAGATGGTTTTTCAGACAAACGCATCGCACAATTAATTACTAAAAATTCAAACCATGAAATAAGTGAAAATGAAGTTTATGACACTAGAAAATCACTCAATGTAAATTTAGAATATAACGAAGTAGATACCTGTGCCGCTGAGTTTGAAGCCTTGACTCCATATCTTTACTCAACAACCAATATTACAAAACTTCCAAATATTAAAAATCGTGTGAGCGATAAGAAAAAAGTACTCATATTAGGTGGTGGACCAAATAGAATTGGTCAAGGTATCGAATTTGATTACTGTTGTGTTCACGCTGCGTTTGCTCTTAAAGAGATGAATATTGAGTGTATTATGTACAACTGTAACCCTGAAACAGTTTCTACTGATTATGATATTTCTGATGTACTTTACTTTGAACCTATCGACTTTGAGCATGTTCGAGAAGTGATAGAAAATGAAGAACCTGATGGCATCATAGTTCACTTTGGTGGACAAACACCACTAAAACTTGCAGATTCTCTCACAAAAATAGGTGCAAATATAGCAGGAACACCATCAGCAGTTATTGACTTAGCCGAAGATAGAGAACAGTTTAGTGATTTTGTTAAACGCAATGGACTCAAACAACCAGATAATGGTCTCGCTCGTAAAAAAGAAGAAGCAGCACCCATAGCAAATAAACTGGGCTATCCTGTTTTGGTTCGTCCATCTTTTGTTCTTGGTGGTCGTGGGATGAAAATAGTGTACAGCGAAGAAGAGTTAGAAGAGTATATGGCTCTTGCTATCTCTGTTTCAAATGAAGCTCCTGTGCTTATAGACAAGTTTTTAGATCAGGCGATAGAGCTGGATGTTGATGCTATTTGTGATGGCAAGGATGTCTACATCGGTTCTGTAATGCAGCATATTGAAGAAGCAGGAATCCACTCTGGCGATAGTGCATGTTCACTTCCTCCTGTAAACCTTTCTGATGAGATGATAGAAAAAGTTGAGCAACAAACAAGAACTATAGCCTTAAAACTTGGTGTTATTGGGCTTATGAATGTTCAGTATGCGATTTATAAAGATGAGATATATCTTATCGAAGTAAATCCTCGTGCATCTCGCACAGTTCCATTTGTAAGTAAGGCAACAGGTATGCCTCTTGCAAAAGTTGCAACTCGTGTTATGTTGGGAGAAACACTAAGAAGTGCGCTAGATTTTTACGATAAGTATGACATCGTTGACGAGGGCAATAATCTTCTTAAACCAAAACTCAAAGGTCATGTCTGTGTAAAAGAAGCTGTTTTTCCTTTCCATAAACTTTATGGTGCAGATTTGGTACTCTCTCCTGAGATGAAGTCAACAGGTGAGGTTATGGGAATCAGCTCTAACTTTGGTGTTAGTTTTGCAAAAGCACAACTCTCTGCTGGCAATAAAATACCAACAGGAGGAACATGCTTTTTATCATTTGTAGATACGGATAAACTTCATGCAGCTGAGATAGGAAAAGGATTAGTTTCTCATGGTTTTAAACTAGTAGCGACTAAAGGAACACAGTCCATATTAGAAGCAGCAAACATCCCTTGTGAAGTAGTTTTGAAAATTTCTGAGGGTCGTCCAAATATCGAAGATAGCATGAAAAATGATGAGATTGCAATGGCAATAAATACATCTGATAACAATACATCTAAAAAAGATGCTGTTGTTATTCGTCAAGAAGTTCTTAAACGCAATATACCCTATTTTACAACACTTAGTGCTGCAAGAGCTCTTATATTGGCACTTGATGAGATGGGTGACAACTCATGGTCAAATGCAACTGCACTACAAGATTTTCTCATAAAGTAATGAGTGTAATCCTAACACAAACCGACACAACCGTCGGTTTCTTGTCTCAAAATAAGACAAAACTTCAAGAGATAAAATCTCGACCATCCGACAAGCAATTTATCAAAGTATATCCAAACTTTAAAAATTTCAAAAAAGATAAGAATAGAATTCCAAATACTCAAAAATCAAAAGTTCGTCGCTCTAAAAAAACAACTTTTATAGTCAAAGAGACTGCGTTTAGAGTAGTACAATATCAACTTGATTCTAGCTTACTAAACGCAGAGTGGTACTACTCAACATCTGCCAATGAAGCATACAAAAACTTTGAGAGACTCTTTTGTGAAGAAAAAGCTGATATAATCATAGAAAACAGAGAGCTATTGTATGAAGGAACATCATCATCTCTTTTAAAAATCAACACTAAAAAAATAAGGAAACTACGATGAGTAAATTTTTTCAAGCATTTTTGACTGGTATTTTTTTTACTTTTATCTTAGATTTTTTTATTTTTTTAGGAATAAAACTCAATTATATTGATTTTTACAATATTGATTTATATTACAATATTTTGTTTGCTGATCACCAAAACATCTATCTTTACACGATTTTTTCTATCTTAATAGGTTATGTTGTAATCTATACTGATAACAATAAAACAAGCACAATCTTACTTGCTGCACTTTTTGCAATTGTTAGTTTAAGCTTGATAAAACCAATTGGGCATAGTCTTGGAGAGCTAATGTTAATGACAAAAAACATTACACTTCAAGATAGCAGACATACATATATTGGCGATAAATATTACGATGGAAGAAAGAAGATAACATTTTATGACTATGAACTCAAAAAAGTTATACTTTTAGATAAAAAAAGATTGATAAACGATAACAATACAAAAGGATACAAATAGATGAAACATATATCTTCTATAGCTAGTGGAATCGGGTTGGGAAGTGCTGGTATAATTATGATGAGTGTACTATCAGGATGTGAAGCACCACAAGAACAACAACAAAATAGATACCTTGTCATAGAACAGCAAACAAATGGAAAGTATATAGTCATCGAAGAGATGCCAACACAGGGTCCTAATCGTGCTATTATTCGTGAAAAAGATGCTAACGGAAATATTACAGAGCGTTTTATGAATGAAGCTGAAATGAAAACATTAGCAGAGCAAGAGTATCAAAAAGTTCAAAATGGAACAAGTGAAACTACAAACCAAAACAGTGGTGAGGGAATGGGTTTAGCTGGAACTATCTTAGCAGTGGCTGCTGGCTCACTCATGGGAAATATGATAGCAAACTCACTTATGGGAAACAGAAACTTTGCAAGAAATGCTACAACTTCAAATAAAAGTGCATACAGCCGTTCATCTGCTGCAAAAAAAGCTAGAAGTTCTTCAAGTAAAAAAAGTTTTTTTGGTAGTTCTAGTAAAAAATCCTCTAGAAGTGGTGGATTTTTTGGTGGTTGATAGATGGTAAATCTCAAAAAAGTAAGCCCCATTTCAGATGAAAAACTAGAAGAGTTAGGTTTTAATTGGCATACAGACAGTGATGGAAGTAAATATGTAAGTGATGAACTTGTAGAAATATCTCAAAGTGAAGCTGATGCTTACTACACTGCAACAAATGAGATATACGACATGTATGTTCAAGCTGCCGAGCATGTTATAAATAATGAACTTTTTTTTGATTTGGGCATTCCATTTAACTTAATTGATGTCATCAAAAAAAGTTGGGAAAATGATGTTCATTGGCATATTTATGGGCGTTTTGACTTAGCTGGTGGGATTGATGGTAAGGCGATAAAACTCATAGAATTCAATGCTGATACACCAACTGGACTTTTTGAGACTGCCCTACTTCAATGGGCACTTCTTAAACATAACAATATGGATGAAGCAAAGCAATTTAACACTGTTTATGAAGCTATAAGTGAAAATTTTAAAAGACTCATAACTCTTTTTGATGATACAAAAGAATTTGATGAAAAATATGATGGCTGGAAGATTCTCTTTTCAAGTATTGCTAACAATGATGAAGAAGAAGCTACTACAAAACTTCTTCAACAAATGGCTACAGATGCAGGATTTAATACTTCGTTTGAGTACCTAGAAAACACTGATTTTGATGAAAATGGAATATATGATGCAGATGGAAATAGTTATGAGTACTGGTTTAAACTTTACCCTTGGGAAGATATAGCACATGATGAACCAGAACTTGCAACTATTTTAACAAATATCATACAAAATCAAAAAGCAATCATATTAAACCCAGCCTATACACTCCTTTTTCAATCAAAAGGAATGTTAAAAATATTATACGATTTGTTTCCAGATTCACCATATTTGCTTAAAACTTCATTTGAGCCACTTAATAATACAAAACAAGTAGAAAAGTCAGTATTTGGTAGAGAAGGTGCTAATACGGCAATAATAGATAAGAACAATCACTTAGTAGAAAAAACTGATGGACCTTATGATAACTACAAAAAAGTTTATCAAGAGTATGTAAATTTTCCAAAAGATAAAAATGGAGATAAGTATCAAGCAGGTGTCTTTTTTGCTTATGAAGCCTGTGGTCTTAGTTTTAGAAAAGGCTCAGAAATTATGGATAATATGAGTAAATTTGTGGGGCATGTGATAGTGTAAATACTAAACTTTATTGGAGCTTAGTATTTATATTGTCTATCTTACTTTTTACAAGCACCAGCTTTAAGGTTAGCTCTATTTTTTTCTAAAAATTTCTTTCCGAGGCCTTTTACTTTCACTATTTCACCAACATTTTTAAAACAATGAGCTTTTCTGTACTTAACAATTTCAGAAGCTTTTTTAGCTCCAACACCCTTTAAAGTTGTTAGCTCTTTTTGACTTGCACTGTTAATATCAACAACACCAAACAACAAACTCATTCCTAACACTAGCATAGCTAAAATCTTCATTTCAACCCCTTTTAATTAAATTCAAGACATTATACATTAAAAAATTAATTATCACAAATTCAACTGATGATTAAACTCAGGAACAATCTCTTTTAATTTCACTAGTTTATCCTCGCTTACTAAAAGCTCGGCAATATCCTCGTTTAACTTATCAATATCATAAACAGTTGGTTTTGCCACTGTTATGGACTTATAATCAGTTTTAGTATCACTATCATCAATAAGAAGCTCTTCATAAAGTTTTTCTCCAGCTCTTAAACCACAGAATTGAATTTTGATATTTTCTTTACCACTCAAATCTATCATTTTTTGTGCTAAATCAACTATTTTTATAGGCTCACCCATGTCGAGAATAAAAATCTCCCCACCAGTTCCAATAGATGCAGCTTGCAGAACTAATTCACAGGCTTCAGGTATCAGCATAAAGTATCTTGTTATATCAGGATGCGTTACAGTAATATCTCTCCCTTGTGCGATCTGCTGTTTAAATTTAGGGATAACGCTTCCACTTGAACCTAAAACATTTCCAAATCTAACGGCTACTATATCAGTTTTATTTTTCTTTGCATTTTGCGCATAAAGTTCGCAGATGCGTTTTGTGGTTCCCATAACATTTGTTGGACGCACGGCTTTATCTGTCGAAATCATTACAACTTTTTGAACATCGTATTTGACAGAGGTATCTATTATATTTTTAGTACCTATAACATTATTATAAATGCCTTCATAAATATTTGCTTCTACTAGTGGTACATGTTTATATGCTGCTGCGTGTATTACTATATCTGGTTTGTATGTTTTAAATGTTTCATCAAGTAACTCTAAAGCTGTTACACTCTGCATCACTAAAGAGGTTTCAACGCTTTTTATCTCCTCTGATATAGAGTAAAGGTTATATTCGCTGTGGTCTAAAAGTATAAGTTTTTTAGCCATATACTTTTCACACTGTCTACAAATCTCACTCCCTATACTTCCACCAGCACCAGTGATTAAAATAGTTTTATCTTTAATAAACTCGCCTATTTTTTTCTTGTCTAAATCCTGAGGATGTCGTGCAAGCAAATCTTCTACCAATATATCTTTTAATTGTGTTGCAAAACCTCTATCTTGAAGTATTTCACCCATTGACGGCAAGATTTTTATCTCTTTAAAATATATACCTAAATCTTCATATATCTCTTTAGAAATAATTTTTGATACCGATGGCATAGCAACAACTAATAAATCAACTTTTTTCCCAGAAAGCTTCTCTTTGAGTTTCTCTCTTGACATAACCTGAATAGTATCAATGGAACGGTTTTGAATAATTTTATCATCATCAATAAAGTATTTAATCTCATACTCAGAGTTTACAAATTCACTCTCAAGTTTAATCCCAGCACGACCTGCCCCGTAGATAACAACTGTTTTTGTCTTTTTAGTACGATTCTTATTGATATATGAACTATAACTATACATCACAAAATTAATAATAAAAATATATAAAAATAGTTCTGAGACTAAAAATGAAATCTCAATTACACGATAAAATATAGGTGCGTAGAGCATAAACGCAGCTATGTAAACAAAACTCTTGAGAAGAAATGTCTTCGAAGAAGCCTTTGACCATGAAAGGTTATAATCACTATAAATAAATCGAGAAGCAAGCATACGAATAAGTAAAACTCCCAAAACTATTTGAAGATCAAATGGCTCATGAAAGATAAAAAATGTCCATGCAAAACTTATAAATGTAAATACTATTATCACTAAAAAATTTAAAAGACCCTTGCTTATGTTCATTTTATATACTTCTTGCAAAACTCTCTGCTACTCATAAATTATACCTCACTAGAATAAAAAATTTTATCATTTGAAATAATCAACTCACACCCTGATTTTTGAGCTAAGACATATTGCAAAATATCTTCATCAAATAAAAAGTTTTTTCTCACAGTCATATTACACTCCTATGCATAATCTATATATATTATATCATACATACAATATTTGTCACTTTAATATTTCGTATACTTTGTCTTCACTTTTCATTATAACCCTAAACTCAACCCTTCTTGCACTTGATTTCTCTCTCATCTTTGCAAATGCCATGCCATTGGCTCTAAAGAACTTTTCTAACCAAGTTCTATTTTTTGTAACTATTGCATCGTCTAAAGCATAACAAAAAGATAAAACTTCATAGGCCCTATCTTGCGAGAGCTTTAAGTTGTTGAAATATATTTTCTGTTTTGATTTCTCATCGCCCCACTCATCTGAAGTATGTCCCTCTACTCTTATCTCTAAAATCTCGTCTTTATACTGCTTAGAACTTAAAACTTTGATATAACGAGGGAAAAAATCTTCTAAAACAGTTTTAAACTCATCTTTAAGCACACTCTCATTTATCTCAAAAAGCACATCTGGTGCGTTAAATACTACAGCATTATCTTTTGTTATCCCAGCATCCCACACTTTTAAATCATCTTCAAACTCTTCATATAAATTCTCATTTAAATTTGCTTTTGAGTCTCTATAAGATTCTGCTATGCTAACTATCTTATCCTTTTGAGATTGCACTTCTATCATGAAGCCAATAGCTATAAATAAAAAGACCAACATGAGCCCTGACATCATATCAGATATACTCATCCATACATTATTTGGTTTCAGAACTAGCCTTTAGTGTTTGAAATACTGAAAGTGCTGTCGATACACTCATGCCAACTATGGAGGTAAAAAATGCTGTTTTTAAACCTACTAAAATATCATTGACACTATTCATAATATCTTGTGGGTTGAAGCTTTGTAAACCTATAAAAATCCCAACAAATGTACCCAGCACACCAATACTAACTATCTGCGCTTTTAAATCTTTGTGTTTTATCAAGTCAATTGCAGCAAGTATGAAAATGACAACAATAAAAACAAGGTTGATAGGATCGAGCAATATGTCTATATATGATGCAGGAGTAAAGTCATCTTTAGTAGCACTTTTAGCACAGATTCCTACTCGTAAAATATTGCGATTGCTAGAGACTATGGACTTGCTAATACCCTCAACTCTAGCCAATTCATCAATACTTTTAAAACATCCATTTTGTTCTCTATAGTTTAGAATCTTCACAGATTTTGCTTTTCCAACACCATTTAGTTCTAAAAGTTCACTCGAACTTGCATTATTTATATCTACAATGGCAAAAAGCTGCGTGATACTAAAGATAAGCAGATAAAAGTATCTAAGCATTATTTTCATTTGATTTTATCTTCTCCCAACACTTAAAACTAAAACAATTATTTCTGTATCTTTAACCTCATACATAAGTCGATACCCTACTCTTCTTAACTTAATTTTATAGGTTTTTTTATCAACAAATTAAAATGTTATGAAGCACTAAACTACTTTTTACACTTACTAGCAGTTAAACTAGTCCTATTCTTCGCCAGAGTTTTTGCACCGACACCTTTCACATTTGTAAAATCATCAATATTTTTAAAACAGTGTCCTTTTCTATAGGCCACTATAGCACGGGCTTTACTCACTCCAACACCTTTTAGCGTTGTTAACTCGTCAGCATTTGCAGTATTTATATCCACCGAAGCAAGCAACAAACTTAAACTCATAACCAAAACAATAAGAAACTTCATGTCATGCCTTTTTATTTAGTAAAGCTCCAAGCCTATTGAATTGATTCATAATAATAAGACTTTATTTTTGTATATATAGCAATAAGTATCTCTTTTTTATTATAAAGCTTGTTTATAACTTCTGATGTTTCTTCTGGGTCATCATCATAATTATGCGCTAATTCATTTTTATCATTTCGCAACATTCTCCATACTTCAACATCATCCAATAACTCTAACTTTTCCAATCTATTCAATATATCAATGAAAGGTTTATTTTCAACTTTTTCTTCAAGATAAAGTAAAATAATTTTAAATAATTTTTCACCAATAGAATCTTGAAGTTTTGAAAATCTAAATAAAAATTGATCAATATGTTCAATTTCATCCTCAGTTAAATTTAGATATTTATTTTTATCTAATGGCATATTTGCTTTCATTTTAGTTGATGAACTATTTATTCTAATAATATGCTTATCACATTCGTTAAAAATCTTTTCTAATTTTTCTACTATTAATTCATGAGTCATAACAAGATTCCTTTTAATGCTTCTTTTTCTATAGTTCTGTTTGTATCTTTTGAGATAATTATATCAATTTTTTGCTCACCTATCTTGTCTTCAAGTTTTAGCTTAAATTGGCTCTTTTTATCCAATCTATCCTTAGCATTTAAAATATATTTTAATTGTATAAACAAATCTATATCGCCACCCTTTTCAATATCATTAGTACGGCTACCAAAAAGATATATTTTACCATCGTTAAAAACTTCTAAAAAAGTAGATTTTATAGAATCTATTTCAAACTTAGTTAATCTCATTTTCTAAAACCTCATTATACTCATCAAGTAAACACTATACTGCCCAAAAAGTCAAGACAACTTTTCCAAATTTATCATGCACTTTAAACCTCTATCTTTTACTTTAACCTTGTTTCGTGTCTATCCATCTAACAACAGTATACAAAAAAAGTATAGATATCCAAAATGCTATAAAAATATTTGATATAAAATAGACCAAAGAAAAAAGAAATATATTTACAAGTATGGAATAGTTAGTCACTTTATAATGGCTCCAACCAGATTGATGTAACCTTTGATACGCATGTTTTTTATGCGCTTGACTCAACTCTTCACCATTGAGTTTTCTTCTTATTAATGTTAAAGTCGCATCAAACCAAAATAGACCAAAAAGTACAATCCATATCAATAAATTAGTTGGCTCTTGATTTGCATAGTACAAAGTAAATATAGCTACATTGTATCCCAAAAGAGTACTTCCAACATCTCCCATGAATATTTTAGCATTACCAAAATTCCAATATAAAAATCCGAGATTAGCAACAGCTAAAATTATAAAATGATTTCCACTAAAAATCAAAAATCCAGCAAGCGATAAAAATACTATTTCACTTCCTGCATATCCATTGATACCATCAAGAAAATTATAAAGATTTATAAACCAAACTATTAATAAAAACGCAAATATATTAGTTATAACTTGATTTTCAATAGAGAAGAAAAATAGATCTAGACTCTCAAAACCTCCAAGAGAAACAATTCCACCAATAGCTACAATAGTCTGAGCAATAAGCCTAAACTTTGGACTAAGTTCATAAATATCATCAAAAAAACTTACAATTGATATAATTATACCCACCATCAAAGCATAAAAGAATGATGGTTCTATTTGATTTGTAAAGTATAGATATCCTAAACCAATAAACCAAGTTAAAGATACAGCGATACCACCACCATGAGGAGTTGGAACGGTATGAGAACTTCTTTCATTTACCTCTTCTAAAAGTGCATTTTTTATGTAGTAGTTTTTTATGAGGTATGTAAGTGTAAACGATAAGAGAAGTAACAGCAAATATATCATCTTTTAGTATCTCCTTTTTCTTAAAAATATAGGAAATCTTGGTTTTTTATATTTTGTAAACTCTTTATATCTAAAAGTGACAATAGAGCCAACCTCTGGCGGAGAGACTCTATCTTTTTGTTTCAAACCACTTCCTATTTTAAATTTTATACCATTTGGCAATTGGCAGATAATAGCACCAACCAAACCTTTAAACTTTCCATTTCCTTCTGTGTAGCCTATAACTGTACATTCAGTATCTTTAAAAGTTTTGACTTTGAGTGCTTTTGATGTTCTTTTTGCTATATAACCTACTTTAGGGTCTCTTACAACTACACCTTCTCCACCTTTAGCCTCTATCTGTTTTAAAAAACTTAGTAGATGCTTTTTAGATGTAACATTTATCTGAGATATTATTTTTATAAACTCATTTTCGTAGGGTTTTACTTTTGCCAATCTTTGCCGTAATCCACCACTACTATTTGGCACTTCAAAAATATAGTGTTTTATCTCTTGCCATTTTTTACTTGGTATTTTATCTCTTACTATTGATGATATATTTTCAAAATCACCTCGTTTTGTCCAGAGTTCACCATCTATAGGAAACGGTGGATAATCTTTAGTGAACCATTTTGGTGCATGGATGATTTTTCCACCACGACTTATAAGATTTTTTCCATCCCAGTATGCTCGTATGCCATCAAGTTTTTCACTCATCACCCAAGCACTAATATTTTGATCTTTATATGTTTTTAGCAGTAACAAGTCAGGCTTAGAAGCATTCAATCCAGTAAAAGTAAGGATTAACAGTAAAAATATAATTTTTTGTATACTCATACTACTATCCCTCCATCATATTGTGTATCCCATCCTCAACGCTATACGGAAGCGATGCTTTATCTTCGCCAAAAAGTCTTTTCAGCATATCCTTATTATCAATCTCTAAACTCCCATAAAGACGCTTGTGAAAAGATGGCTTCACAAGCTTTAAAAAACTCTCAAAAAATGGCACCCGAATCAAATAAACTTTTTTAAATGTTTTAGTGCGAAAGAGCTTCATGTTCTCTCTTTAAATCATCAAGTCCTACTACCCAAATTATCATAAATTTCATTATTCTCTCTTTTACCTACACTTAGCACTAAAATCACTATTTCCTTATCTTTTATTTCGTATGCAAGTCTAAAGCCTGAATTTCTAAGTTTGATTTTATATACATTTGTATATCCACTTAATTTATCTTTTTTGATTCTATGATTTTCAAGTCGTTCTTGCAACTTCTTATAAAACTGTTTTCTAATAATTATATCAAGTTTATTCCATTTTTTTAATGCTTTTGGCATATACTCAAGACAATAAGTCATCTATATCTACTCTAATTGGTTTACTTGTATCTTCTAGAGCTTCATCTACTTCTTTTCTTAAATAATAATCATCCATTATATCCATCATTTTCTCATACAAACTGCTAGGCACCAAATAAGCACTAGCAACATTATGGTTTAAAATAGCTACAGCCTCATCTCCTGCATCTTTGAGTAATTGTGTCGGTGATTTTTTTAATTCTGTAATGCTTGCAGTATAGTTTGCTAAAATAGGTTGCATTTTAAATCCTTTTTTATGTATATAAAATTGTACTTTATTTAGTTCTTTTTGTCACTTGATTTATTATAGTTCAAGATGTCTTGATAGCTTCATATTAAGCTCAGTTATCTCATCTTTGGTTAAATTTGTCAGTATGTTATCTAATTGTATTCTACTCATATCTAGAGTGCAAAGCTCATTTATACATATTTCACTTGTTTTATTTAGATTATCTCTTTTTGAAATATTAACTCTCAAATCTCCACCTACTATATTTGTTGATATTGGCATCACTGTCACACCTTTAAATTCCACTTTTGTAATATTTCTATTTGCTGTATCATTTTGTACTATAACAGCTGGTCTAACTTTTCCAAACTCACTATTATATTTTTTACCAAAATTAACAAGGTAGATTTCTCCTCGCTTCATATTAGATACTTTCTACTGTATCTTCAATTTCTAAAAACTCATCATATGCTTGACTTGATAAAGCATCTTTATTATTCATAAGATACAATTCATCTTCAATTTTTTCTTTTAATTTTTCATACAGTGCATACGGTAAAACTACACTTTTTGTGATATGTCTTTTTGCATCCTCTACAAATGTTATATCTGTAGGTTTTGTAATATATGATGGTTTTCTTATAAAATCACTTGAACTAATAGTAATCATCTTTTATCTCCTATTTTATTAATAGTATTTATTATACTATTAATAAATACTATTGTCAATTACATGCAATCTTTCAGCATTAATTTTATCCCATCTTCCACACGAAACGGAAGCGATGCTTTAGCTTCGCCAAAAAGTCTTTTCATAGTATCCTGATTATCAACCTCTAAACTCCCATAAAGACGCTTGTAAAAAGATGGCTTAACCACTCTTAACAAATTCTCAAAAAACGGTATCCGCACAAGGTAAACCCTCTTATGTAAATTCTCGGCAATAAGCTCTATAAGTCTAGTAGTGCTAAGTGGTTCATCATCACTCA
>JASFZD010000072.1:0-12890 GCA_045046645.1 Sulfurimonas sp.
ATTCATAGATATAAAGATAAAAGTCTTGAAGAATTATTGCCTTGGAATGTTAAGCTGGATTAGGTTACTGTAGGGGTATCAGACTTTGTGGATACGATTTTTTTGTATTAATAGCTTCTAAATGAACAATAGTATATAATGTCAAAAAGAGTTTTTATAATTGATATCACTAAAAGAGATAGAACAAGCAAAAAGTATAAACATTTTAACTGATAATAAATCTTTTGCAAATTCAAGTGCGCTCTATACGCATATACTGCGACTTCATAAAAAAGTAAGCTTAGTATCACTAAACGATACTTTACAAGTAAATTTATCATGTATACCTTGGTTTGATAAGGTGAGACTAACAGCTGGTAGTTCAGCTGATTTGACGATTGATTTGAGACTAGAAAGAGGCTCTTTATATGAGTTGTTTAAAAAAGAAAATATTACGATAAATAAAAAGATGGCAACAGCCCTGTATTCAGACTATTTACAGAGATATAATGGCTTTGTAAGTGATGATATCGATGGCATAGATTTTGCTAGTATTAGTGAGTTGATAGCTTTGGGTGCTGAGTATCGATTGTGTAACAATATGATAATGAAAAGCTTACCACTATCTCTTATAAGATTAAAATCAATACTTTTTAAAAAGATGTTCTTAAAAGAGAACGCAAAACTTGCTATTTTTGAACTTAGCTTGAATGATTTAAAGTCGTCTGGTGCTTCTTTGGAAGATGCCCAAGTAGTTATGCATGAAGCGCTTAACATAACTCATGTAGAAAAAGTTGTTTTGCTTGATGCAGACAATGAAAATCAATTATTAAAATTAATATAAGGAAATATAACTTGAGTAGAAAAAAGAACAAATCTTCATTTTTAGGTTTATTAATAATGTTGTCAATAGTCGGAGGGTCTGGTTATGTGTATTTTTCATCAATGTTTGAAAGAAAAGCACCAATTATATTACTTGAAAACAATGGATTTTGGAATCTTAAAAAGCCACTAAAATTGACTATTAGTGATGACAGTGGAATTAAAGAATATAAAGTAATATTAAAGACTAAAGATAATTCTATTGATTTGGAATACGAAGAACCGTTAATTGCAGCTAAATTAGTAAATATAGAGCTAAAGCCACCTAGAACTGCTTACACAATGAAAGATAAAGAGATAGAAATTGTTGTAATAGCTAAAGATATCAGTAAATGGAATTTTTTAAAAGGTAATAGCACTCAAAAAGTATTTAAATTACATATTGATAAAAAAAGACCACAAGTGAGTATTATTGCAAACTCATATAAAATTTCTCTTGGTGGGTCTGCACTTGTTATTTTTAAAGCAGTAGATGAAAATCTGAATCAACTTTACATAGAAACAAGTACAAAAAGAAAGTTTAAAGTAGAACCATTCTATAAAGAGAACTATTATATAGCACTTATAGCATGGCCAATAGTTGATTCTACATTTAGAGCAACTATTATTGCTAAAGATAGTGCAGGAAATATTGCCAAATCATATATCCCTCTTTATTTGAAAAGTAAAGACTATAGACTTTCAAAAATAAAAATAAAAGATAAATTTTTAAAAGGCAAGATTGCTGATTTAGCTGAAGAGTTTGAAGAAACGCAGGGTGTTCTTGAACCACTTGAACAGTTCAAAATTATAAATGAAGATGTAAGAGCTAAGAATGAAGCGCTTATCCATAAAATCACTTCTACGGTTTCTCAAGATATGATTAGTGATTTTGAAATTAAACCACTGTATCCACTGAAAAATGGTCAAGTTGTGGCACATTTTGGTGATCATAGAAAATATTATTACAAAGGACGACTTGTCAGTGAGGCATATCACCTCGGTTTAGATATGGCAAGTCATGCAATGGCACCTATTATCTCTCAAAATTCAGGAAAAGTTGTATTTTCAGACTATAATGGACTTTATGGAAATAATCCTATCATTTCTCATGGACTTGGATTGTACACACTTTATGGACACTGCTCAAGTGTTGATATATCAGTAGATGATGAAGTTAGTGCAAATGCAAAAATTGCAAATACAGGAAAAACTGGTTATGCTATGGGTGATCATCTTCACTTTGGCGTTTTAGTTCAAGGTGTAGAGGTGCGTCCACAAGAGTGGATGGATAAAAAATGGATAAAATTAAATATTAAAGATATCATAAAAAGTGCAAAAAAGAGTATAGATAAAGAGTGAGGAAATAAGATGTATCAGACAACTATAAAAAAGAGTGTTGAACTAGTTGGAATAGGACTTCATAAAGGCTCTCCTGTAAAATTAAGACTAGAGCCATTAGAATCAAATAGTGGGATAGTTTTTTATCGTAGCGATGTTGATGTCTCTATTCCTCTTATCCCTGAGAATGTTGTTGATACGAAGATGGCAACAGTTATCGGAAAAGATGGACATGTTATCTCTACTATTGAGCACCTTTTATCAGCTGTTTATGCTTATGGCATTGATAACTTAAGAGTGATTGTGGATGCTGATGAAGTACCTGTTATGGATGGAAGTAGTGCAAGTTTTTGTATGCTCTTAGATGAGGCAGGTCTAAGTCAGTTAGATATTCCTAAAAAAGTAATGCGAATAAAAAAAGAGATTGAAATAAGAGAAGGTGAAAAGTACGTAAAACTTTCTCCTGCCCCTGATTTAAAATATGATTTTACGATTAAATTTCCTCATCCAGTGATACAGAAGCAGGAATATGTTTTAGAATTTACTAAAGAGAGTTATAAAAAAGAGATTTCTCGTGCGAGAACATTCGGCTTTTTACATGAGGTTCAATATCTTCGTTCTAAAGGTCTAGCTCTTGGTGGTTCTTTAGAAAATGCGATTGTTTTAGATGAAAAAGGTATTTTAAATCCTGAAGGATTACGCTTCAGTGATGAGTTTGTAAGACATAAAATACTTGATGCCATAGGTGATATGAGTCTGATTGGTATGAATTTTATTGGAAATTATGAAGCGATGGCTGGAAGTCATGATTTAAATCACAAGCTGACACTCAAGTTACTTAAAGATGCTGACAACTATGAAGTTGTAGAGCTTGTTGGTGCGAAAACAGCGGAGTTAGAAAAAGCATATGCTTAAAAAAGTAGACATACTTTTAGTAGCACTTACTTCACCGATAAAAATAGGAGTTTACGAAAATGGTAAACTTCTTGAAAATATCGAGTCCACAGAAAAAAGTTCAGATATTCTTCCTTTGATTTTTAAAGATATTTTCCAAAGATACAATCCTCAAAACTTTTTTTATGCTAATGGACCAGGGAGCTTTATGGCTATAAAAGTTGCTTATATATTTTTAAAATCATTGAGTATTTTAAAAAAAATACCATTATATGCCATAGATGCCTTTTATTTTAATGAAAATCAGCCCATAAAAGCCATAGGCAAGCTATATTTTGTTAAAATTGCTTCAGAAATAAAAACTCAAAAATTAGATAGAGTCCCCCAAGTGAACTTTCAACTTCCTAAAAGACTTGAAACTAATGAGTTTAGTACAAATGCAGCACCATTATATATGATAGGAGCTGTTGGATAGGGAATAATTTGACAATAAGTGTACCAGCAACTTCGGCAAATCTCGGACCAGGTTTTGATTCTTTAGGTCTTGCTGTAGAACTTCGTAATAGAGTAGAATTTCATCCATCAAAATTTTTTAGTGTTAGTATAAAAGGTGAGGGAGAAAATAACCCAAGACTAAAAGGCAATAACCTTTTTGTTAGTATTTTTAATGATCATTACCTGCGTTTAACTAAAAAGAAGCAAAATTTTAAATTTAATTTTTACAATGATATACCAATGTCTAGAGGACTTGGAAGTTCTTCAGCTGTGATTGTTAGTGCAATTGCTAGTGCACATGAAGCAGCTGGGATAAGAGTCTCTAAACGCCGTATACTGAATCATGCGCTTGTTTATGAATCTCATCCTGATAATATTACTTCTGCAGTAATGGGTGGGTTTAATGCAGCTACAGTTGAAAAGAACAAGGTGTTTTCTCAGAGAAAGCATCTTCCAGATTATCTCAAAGCTGTTGTAGTGATTCCAAACAAGCAGATGAATACTGCAAAATCTCGTACTGTTTTGCCAAAATCTTATTCAAAAGAGAATGCTACTTATAACCTTTCTCATACAGCATTGACTGTTGCTGCATTTTTCAATGAAGATTGGGAAATGTTAAAGTTAGCAACACAAGATAGATTTCATCAAAAAGCAAGAATGAAAACTCTTCCTGAACTTTTTGCAGTACAAAAGGTTGCCTATGAGAGTGGTGCCCTAATGAGCACACTCTCAGGAAGTGGATCAACCTTCTTTTCTTTGGTGTATGATGAGGATTCTGCCATGATTGCCAATAGATTTACTCAGAAATTTCCAGACTTTAATGTTAAAGTTTTAGATTTTGATAATAATGGATTGATAATAGAGCGATAAACTCTATTAAATCAAGCAATATTTAGATATAATGGCGAAAAATTTTCATCTACCAATTAGAATGTGTGTTTCATGTAGAAACAGATATGAACAAAACACTCTAGTGAGGCTTCAATGTATTGATGGCTCATTAGAGTCTTTTAATGGTAGTAAAAGAAGTTTTTACATATGTAAAGTTTGTCTTGAAGAAGATAAAAAAATTACAAAGTCGCTCATGAGACAATGTAGAAGTTCTGACAAAGAAAAACTTACAAACAGACTAAAGGAGATCATCACTGATGGTAGAAAAAGTTAGAGTACACGAGATTGCAAAAGAGCTAGGAATAGCTTCTAAAGATGTTTTAGAAAAGGCAAAGAATTTTGGTCTTGAAGTAAAATCTGCACAGAGTGTAGTTACAATGGAGCAAGCAGAAGGCTTAGCAAATTACATTATAAGTGGCGATGATGTAAAAGAGACTCCTAAACCGAAAAAAATGACAACTAAAAAAGCAAACAGTGATACTCCCAAAGAAACTCCTATAGAAAAAGAAGCTGTTACTACAACTGAGGTTGTCAAAGAAGTCAAAGAGCAGTTAGCAGAAGATACAGCAGATAAAGTTGCAGTTGTTGAAGAAAAGAAAGTAGAAGAATCAGTAACAGAGGCTCCAGCTAAAGAAGTTGCACCAAAGACTAAAAAAACTACTAGCAGTATCAAAATTGTAACTCCTACTATAAGACCAGGATTGAAAAGAAGTGGTCTTAAAATTGTTAAGAAGAGAAAACCAAAGGTAGAAGAGAACTATAATCTACCTCAAAAGAATGCATCTGTTTCTTCGTATGGTAAAATGAGTGAAGAAGTTTTAGCAGAACTTGCATTAAAGAAAAAGAATAAGCAAAGTAGTAGAACGGCAAGTAAGCAAGAACAAGGAAAGCGTTTAGATATCTTTGGTGGTGCAATGAATGATGTATCTATGGATATGGATGATCAAGTAACATTATTGGATTTAAACTCTACTGAGAGAGCACCACTTCCAGCTGAAACACCAAGAAAACCAAGAACTCCTAAGCCAGCAGGTAGAAATGCAAATAAAAAAGCAGCACCTCGTGGAAGAAAAGTTAGAAAAGATGTTAAGAAAAAGTATAAAAAATCAGAACATATAGATGAAGTGATAACTGAGATTGAAATTCCAGAAGATATTCGTGTTTACGAGTTTGCAGAAGCACTTAATCGTCCTATTACAGATATTATTAAAGTTCTTTTTGATCTTGGTATGATGATGACTAAAAATGATTTTCTTGGAAATGCTGAGATTGAAATTCTTTCTGAAGAGTTTGAAGTTGAAGTGACAATTATTGACCCTAAAGATGAATTTACTCAAGAAGTTGAAGATATTGAAGAAGATCCAGATGCAACTGAGAGAGCTCCTATTATTACGATTATGGGACATGTTGATCATGGTAAAACTTCTCTTTTAGATGCTATACGTAAAGCAAAAGTAACTGAAGGTGAAGCTGGTGGTATTACCCAGCATATCGGTGCTTATACTATTGAACAAGCTGGTAAAGCTATCACATTTATAGATACTCCAGGTCACGCTGCGTTTAGTCATATGCGTAAAAAAGGTACAGAGATAACAGATATTATTGTGATTGTTGTTGCTGCTGATGATGGTGTAAAACCACAAACTCTTGAAGTTATTAAACTTGCAAAAGAATCAGGTGCTCCAATTATTGTTGCACTTAATAAAATGGATAAAGAGAGTGCGCAACCAGATATGGTTAAAGGTCAGATGGCAGAGCATGGGATTAATCCAGCTGATTGGGGTGGAGATATAGAGTTTGTTCCTGTTTCTGCTAAATCTGGTATGGGTATTGATGATTTACTTGAAAATATCATCACAACTGCTGAAATTTTAGAGCTTAAAGCAAATGAAAATGTACTTGCAAAAGCTGCTGTTATCGAGTCTTCTTTAGAAAAAGGTCGTGGTCCAGTTGCTACAGTAATTGTACAAAACGGTACTCTTAAAGTTGGAGATTATGTAGTTTGTGGTGCAGCTTATGGTCGTGTTAAAGCGATGATGGATGAGAATAACAAACAAATTAAAACTCTCTTACCATCTCACACTGCAGTAATCGCTGGACTCAATGAAGTTCCAGCCTCTGGTGAAGTGATGACTGTTATGAGTGATGAAAAAGAAGCAAAAGCATTTGCTCTTAAACGCCATGAATACGATAGACATAAAGAACTTTCAGTCTCTATGAAGGCTTCATTAGAAGATA
This sequence comes from Sulfurimonas sp., assembly GCA_045046645.1. Lineage (GTDB taxonomy): Bacteria > Campylobacterota > Campylobacteria > Campylobacterales > Sulfurimonadaceae > Sulfurimonas. Next base: position 6,700 of record JASFZD010000072.1, read on the forward strand.
TGACAGCAATGATTGCAGAGGGTAAACTTAAATCTCTTAAAGTTGTGCTTAAAACTGATGTTCATGGTACTCTTGAAGCTATTAAATCTTCTATTACTGCCCTTAGAAATGATGAAGTTAAAGTTAATGTTATCTCGTCTGGTGTTGGTGGAATTACTGAGAATGATGTTGAACTTGTTAACAACTCTGAAAACTGTGTTCTTCTTGGATTTAATGTTCGTCCAACTGGTGCTGTTAAAGCAAGTGCAAAACAAAAAGGTGTTGAGATTAAAACTTACTCAATCATCTATCAACTTATAGATGATATTACTGGTATGCTTACTGGTATGATGGCTCCAAAATACACTGAGGAAAACACTGGTCAAGCAGAAGTTAGAGAAGTCTTTAAAATACCTAAAGGTGTTGTTGCTGGATCTGTTGTTGTTGATGGGCGTCTTATCCGTGGTGGTATGGTTCGTGTTATCCGTGATGGTGTTGTTCATTATGAAGGTGAACTTACTTCACTTAAACGCTTCAAAGATGATGTTGAAGAGATTGGTAATGGTTACGAATGTGGTGTTGTTATTAGTGGTTATGATGATGTTATACCAGGCGATGTACTTGAAACATTTAGAAAAGTTGAGCAAAAAGTTAGTCTTTAATGACAGAAGCTCAAATAAAGCTCAAAAGAACTGAATCAGTTCTTTTAGAGTTAGTTCCACAAGCACTTGGTGCGATGAATGATAAAAGACTTCATGAACTTAATGTGATAGAAGTTAAATGTTCTCGTGGTAAGAGTGATGCTAAAGTTTATATCAATCCAAATGAATTTACAGAACAAGAAAAGAGAGACTATCTTAAGCTTTTAAACAAAGCGCGTCCTATAGTTGAGACATATTGTTTAAAAGATCAAGGTTGGTTTCGTTGTCCAAAATTTACATTTGAGTTTGATGAACAACTAAAAAAATCACAAAAACTAGACGATTTGTTTAAGCGTATTGAAAAAATCACAAAATCAGAGGAAGAATAAATGAGTTTACAAAGCGATATAAATTCACTTGTTGAATCAGTTGATTTAGAACTTTACGATGCAGTTGTTGTAAGTGAAAACGAAGAAACAATCTATAGAGTTAGTGTTATTTCACCTGAGATAGAAGATGGTAAACGCAAAAGTGTAAGTCTTGATACTTGTGTAGAACTTACCCATTTAATTTCTCCTCTTTTAGATGTTACTCCTCCTGTTTCAGGTGATTATAGGCTTGAGGTAGGAACTGCTGGTATAGAGAGAAAACTAGCAAATATTAATAACTTTAAAAAAAGTATAGGTGAAAAAGTTTCTCTACTTCATTCAGGTAAAGAAAAAACTAGAGGTATTTTAACAAAAGTTGAAGGCTCAAAAGTTTTTGTACAAACTGAAGAGGAAGAGGTTGAAGTAGAATTCAACGACATAAGTAAAGCTAAAACATATTTTGAGTGGTAATTAGTACTCATGCTAATTGACAACAAGTTTTTTATGAGCCTTGCTCTTAAAGAGGCTTGGAAATATCAAGGTTTAACTTATCCAAACCCTGCTGTTGGGTGTACTATTGTCTCAGAATCTGGAGAGATTTTAGCCGTTGAAGCACATCATAAAGCAGGTGAAGCACATGCAGAAGTAAATGCTCTTAAATCTGCATACTTTAAACTTACAAATGACGATGATGTTTTAACTCTTAAATCATCAGCAGATATTCATTCATATCTTTTAAGAAAACATAACAATATTTTTACAGATGTAAAACTTTATACAACACTAGAGCCATGCTCGCATGTTGGAAAAACACCATCTTGTGCTTCTTTGATTAGTAATTTAGGGATAAAAAAAGTATTTGTTGGAAGTTATGACACAAACCCTATAGCTCAAAATGGCAATAAAGTTCTTACTTACAATGATTGTTTAGTCGATACAGAGTTAATGCTTACAGAGTGTGATGACTTACTTTATCCATTTAAAAAGTTTACAGATGATAAGTTTGTATTTTTTAAATGGGCGCAACGTTTGAATGCAACGACAGACGATGGAATAGTAAGCTCGCAAGCCTCAAGAAAAAATGTTCATGCTATGCGTAATGTTTGTGATTTATTGGTTATCGGTGGAAATACAGTAAGAACAGATAGACCAACACTTGATGCTCGTCTTGTAAATGGAAAAGTACCTGATATTTTGATACTTTCAAGAACTAAAGAGTTCGATAAAAGTATTGCTCTTTTTAATGTTGAGGGGAGAGTAGTATATATAGAAGATAATTTCTCCAAACTTAAAAACTATAAAAACATTATGATAGAAGGCAGTGCTAAAATGTACGAATTGACGCGTGATATTGTTGATTATTATCTGCTTTATTTAGCTCCAACTTTTGGTGGAAGTAGTGTATTTGATGTAAAAGATGAGAAGTTTGATATTTTAAATGTAGAAAAAGAAGATAAAGATATAATTATGTGGATGAAAAGGATATAAAGTATGAGTTCTAACGGAAAACAAAAAGCACAAAAACAAGAAAAAATCGTTTCAATGTTTGATGACATTGCTCCAACATATGATACTGCAAACCGCGTGATGAGCATGGGAGTTGATAAAAGCTGGAGAAGAAAAGCTTGTGATTTAGCGTATGAATATAGTGCTAAAGATTCTCTTGATAAGATAGTTGATGTTGCATGTGGGACAGGTGATATGATGGACTTCTGGAAAGTTCGTGCTGAAAAATCTGGTATTGCTGTTGGTAATATTGTTGGTGTAGATCCATCAAATGGTATGGTTGATGTTGCTCGAAAAAAGTATCCTAAATTTAACTATCATATTGCAAAAGCGACAGAACTTCCACTTGAAGATGAAAGTGCAGAGATTTTAAGTATCACTTATGGCATTAGAAATGTTGTTGAGAGAGAAGCTGCTTTAAAAGAATTTTATCGTGTTTTGAAAAAAGATGGACTTGTTGTTATTTTAGAATTTATGAAGAATGAAAACCCATCACTTTTGGGAAAGGTTAGAGATTTTTATATGAATAAAATATTGCCTAAGATAGGTGGTTTTATCTCTAAAAATTTAGAAGCTTATGAGTATCTTCCAAACTCCATTGGCGATTTTTCAACTGTAGAAAATATGCAAAAAGAACTCCAAGCTGCTGGATTTGAGATGCTCTATACAAAAAGTTTTTCTATGGATATTTCTACACTTCTTATCGCTCGAAAAAGATAGGAATATTTTGCACACTCTTAGTGTATCCTCACTAAACGAGCAGATTAAAACTCTTTTAGAGACTAGTTTCACTCAAGTCTTAGTTGAGGGTGAACTTTCTCGTATAACATTTCACAACTCTGGTCATATCTATTTTACTCTAAAAGATAGTTCTTCTGCTTTGAGTGCTGTAATGTTTAGAGGCAATGCTAGTAAACTTCGTTTTCGCCTTGAGGAGGGGATGAAAGTAGTGATTAATGGAGCATTAACACTTTATAAACCTAGAGGTAGTTATCAGATAAACTGCTTTAGCATAGAACCATCAGGGCAGGGTGCTTTAGCTCTTGCGTACGAACAGTTAAAACAAAAGCTTTCTGCTAAAGGCTACTTTAACGGTGAAGTGAAAAAACAACTTCCAAAGTTTCCTCAAAAAATAGCACTTATAACTTCTGCAACTGGTGCAGCTTTGCAAGATATGCTTAGGGTGGCAAAGAGTAGATATAGAGTTTTAGAGATTGATATATATGATGTTTTAGTTCAAGGTTCAAACGCAGCTTCACAAATAGCCAATGCAGTAAGTTTAGCCGATACAAACAATTATGATATTTTAATTGTTGGTCGTGGTGGTGGAAGTATAGAAGATTTATGGGCATTTAACGAAGAGATAGTGGCGGATGCTATATACAAAGCAACAACGCCTATTATTTCAGCTGTGGGGCATGAGATAGATTGGGTAATTAGTGATTTTTGTGCAGATGTACGAGCTGCTACTCCGAGTGCTGCTATGGAAATATGTTTACCTGATACAAATGAGCTTTATCAGTATCTTGATTCTGTCCAAACGCAGTATGCTCAGATAATGCAACAAAAATTAAACTTAAAAGAGCAGGAGTTGATACATCTGAAAAACTCTTACGCTCAGCATTCTGTAGAGAAGAAACTTATTTTAAAAAAAGAAGAAGTTATAAGACTCAAAAAAGAGTTTGAACAGAGTGTAGAGTTTAAGCTTCAAAATTATGCTAAAGAGTTAGAACAGATGAAAAATCGATTTCCTTTTACGATAGAATCTGTGCTAAATCTTGCTCAAAATCAAGTGATAAGTCTGAAAAAAATGCTAGAATCAAACAACCCAAAATTTAAAACAAAAAAAGGTTTTGCTGAGCTTTCACGAGAAAATAGAGTGATAGACATCTCTTCTTTAGATGTAGATGATGTTTTTGATCTTCAAAGTGAAAAGATTATAGTTAAAGCCAAAGTAATACAAAAGGAAAATATAAGATGAGTTATCCACAGTTTTTTGATACAATAGAAACAATTAAAGTAAAAGACCCACTTTCACAAGTGTTAGGTGCTTTTGATGATGGTAAATACGAATTTTCTTACTTAGATGTAGTAAAATCAGCAGGACATTCATGTCCAACTGTCGCTGGAGCTTATCTTATGACACTTGTGGCACTAAATGATTTATATCCAAATGAGAGTACTATTCGTGGAGATATAAAAGTTGAATTTAAAGAATCTTTAGAAGAGGGTGTTGCTGGTGTTATAGGAAATGTTATTTCTCAGATAACAGGGGCTACTGATAAAAGTGGTTTTAAAGGACTCAATGGTAAATTTTCAAGACACTCTCTCATGACTTTTAATTCTGATATAAACTCATCTGTAAAATTCACGAGAGTATCTAACAATAAAAGTATAGAGATTATCTACGATCCAAGCTCAATCCCAGCAAATCCAAATATGATGCCTCTTATGCAAAAATTACTTTCAGGTGAAGCAAGTAATGAAGAGATAAAAGAGTTTGGTAATTTATGGCAAGAAAGAGTAGAAAAAATCTTTCAAAATATAGATAAAGTGATAGAAAAAGTCTAAGCAAAAGTATGGAAAATCCAATAAGTTTTCATTTTTATATGAAAACTCAAAGAATGATAATTTTACTTTAAAATAAGAGCTGGAAAATATGTAGTGATTGTTGCAGCTGTAGTGGCTGATAATTTTTTCATAATTTTATCAAATTTATTTTCTTTATTCCATACTGGTTTTGTCACACCACTGAGTGAAACTACTCTTAGTTTAGCATCGTAAGATACACCAAGTGCATCAACAAGACCAACATCTTTTGCTTGAGAAGCCGTGAAGATATGTGCATTGGCAAAGTTATCTCTTTTTTTGATATCAAGTCCTCTTGCCTTTGCTACATCTTGGGTAAACATATCGTAAGTCCCTTGGATGACTTTGTTAAGTTCATTTACTTCATAATCTTTCCACTGTCTGTCTGATGTTCCAAGTTGCTTATATTTTCCAGCATGAACACCTTGCGTTTTAATCCCAATTTTGTGCATAATTTCACTTAAATCTGTACCTTGCATAATAACACCGATACTTCCAACCATACTCCCTGGATTTGAGATGATTTCATTTGCCCAAATACTTGAGTAGTAACTTCCACTTGCCATTGTTCCTTTTGCATAAGCTACAACAGGTTTTTTAGCACGAAGTCTTTTGATAGCATAGGCTATTTCTATGGATGGTGCTACTGCTCCACCAGGTGAATTGACACTTAAAAGAACGCCTTTTATGTTGTTATTGTTTGCAGCCTTGTCGATTTGTGCTACTATTTCTGTTGCATCCATAATAGGACCTACAAGGTTTATCTCTTGAAGATTGTTTGGTGTTAAATCCTTTTCGCTTTGTGGTGCAAATAGTAAAAATAAAATAAGCAAAAACAACATTGCTTTAAAATGATCTTGAATAAACTTCATTGGTACAGTTATCGGTAAAAATAGTTTTTTTAAAAACTCCATAAAATATCCTCGTTTTATTTGTTCACAATTATATCTAATGAGTTATTTACAAAGTGTTTTTAAAGATGCATAAATCTTAAAAGATAATTTGTTACCTAGCCCATTCCAATACTAAGAACGATATTTGCTTATAACTCTAAAAGGGGCATAAATGAGCAATAAACTATTAGAGATTTTTCAAGAAGAAATATCAG
>JASFZD010000073.1:0-20222 GCA_045046645.1 Sulfurimonas sp.
ATTCATAGATATAAAGATAAAAGTCTTGAAGAATTATTGCCTTGGAATGTTAAGCTGGATTAGGTTACTGTAGGGGTATCAGACTTTGTGGATACTAAAAAAGGTCTAAGATATGATAGTACACATCGTAATGTTTAAATTTAAAGAAGAAAATAGAGTTCAAAATATCAAAATAGTTGAGCAAAAACTGAAAAATTTAGTCCAAAAGATAGAAGTTTTAAAATCTATGGAAGTTGGTATTGATTTTAATGGAAGTGAGCGGGCTTTTGATTTGTCTCTTTACTCTACATTTAGGAGTAAAGAAGACCTGAAAATTTACGCAACGCACCCAGAACATTTAAAAGTTGTTGCCCTAATAAAAGAACTTACACAAGAGACTAAAGTTGTAGATTATATGACTTAGAAATGCCCCTGAGGGTCAGAATCACTAAAGTGTCCCCACTTAAGTTTAGCACCACCTAAAACATGAAAATGGAGGTGTTTTACTTCTTGACCGCCATTATCTCCAATATTTGTTATCACTCTATACCCACTTTTATCAATTTTAACTTCTTTGACAACATCTTGAATGAAAGAGGTCATGTTTTGCATAAGTATAGGACTTACCTCATTAAAACTTTGGACATGAATCTTAGGAATAGTCAAAATATGTACAGGAGCCTTAGGATTAACATCATGAAAAGCTAAAAATTCATCATTTTCAAGAATGATATTTGATGGAATCTCTTTATTTACGATTTTACAGAATAAACACATTACATTTTCCTTATTTTTGATTTATTGTAGCATATAAATTGGTAAATGAAGCTGTTTGTAACTTATATTTTACTATAATCTTTTTCAAAATATGTAACTAGGAGCTCTATTTGAAAGAGTGGTATGAGGCAATACAAGAAGCACAAAGTGTCGAGCGTTTAGAAGAAATTCGTATCTCTGTGTTTGGTAAAAAAGGTGTTTTAGCAAAAGAATTTATTAAGATGAAAACAGCACCCAATGAAGAAAAAGCAAAAATAGCAAAAGATTTAAATACACATAAATCAAACCTTATGAATGAGTTTACAGCTAGAAAGATAACATTGCAAACGCAAGAGCTACAAGATGCTATGAAAGCTGAAGCTATTGATGTGTCACTTTTTAGTACATCTTCAGAGGCTGGTGCGCTTCATCCTGTTATGGAAACTATGGATAAAATTGTAGAGTACTTTAGTTCTATGAATTTTGCTGTCAAAACAGGTCAAATTGTTGAAGATGATTTTAATAATTTTGAAGCATTAAACCTTCCCAAATACCACCCAGCTCGTGATATGCAAGATACATTTTATTTTAAAGATGAGATGCTTTTGCGTACGCATACATCACCCGTTCAGATTAGAACTATGATGAATACTAAGCCTCCAATTAGAATGATAGCTCCAGGTGCAGTGTTTCGTCGTGATTATGATTTGACGCATACACCTATGTTTCATCAAGTTGAAGGTCTTTTAGTGGATGAAGAAGGAAAAGTTTCATTTGCAAACTTAAAGTTTATCTTGGAAGACTTTTTAAAGTATATGTTTGGTGATGTAGATGTTCGTTTTCGTCCATCATTCTTTCCTTTTACAGAACCTTCTGCAGAAGTAGATATCTCTTGCGTTTTTTGTGAAGGTAAGGGTTGTCGCGTTTGCTCTAAAACAGGTTGGTTGGAAGTTTTAGGCTGTGGTATAGTCGATCCAAATGTTTTTGAAGCTGTTAAGTATAAAAATGTAAGTGGTTATGCTTTTGGTCTAGGTGTAGAGAGATTTGCAATGCTTATTCATCAAATTGGTGATTTGCGTTCTCTTTTTGAGGGAGATATTAAGTTACTGGAGCAATTTCAATGATAGTTACAAAATCGTGGTTAAACGAATGGATAGACCTTAATGGGCTCTCTACTGACGAAATTGCAAAAACTTTTAACTCTATTGGTTTAGAAGTAGATAGAGTCGAGGAGTATAGAGTTCCCTCTAAAATAGTTTTTGGTAAAGTTTTAGAGTGTGTAAAACATCCAGATGCAGATAAACTCAATATTTGTCAAGTAGATATAGGCTCAAGCACGCGTCAAATCGTTTGTGGTGCTTCAAATGTAAGAACTGGCTTAGATGTTATTGTTGCTACTATTGGTGCGACAATGCCAAGTGGAATGAAGATAAAACCTGTCAAACTTCGTGGTGTCGATTCTGAGGGAATGATATGCTCTGCAAGTGAAATTGGCTTGGAAGATATTGGAAAAGGTATCTTGGAGCTTGATGATAGTATCGGTGCTTTTGAATTAGGTCAAGAAGTAAGTGAAAATGTAATACTTAATGATGATTTGATTGAGTTAGAACTTACTGCAAACAGAGGTGATTGTCTTAGTATTAGAGGTGTTGCTCGTGATTTGAGCGCTGCGTTTAACAGACCAATCAAAGAGTATGATTATGTTGATAATGACGAAAAACGCGGCATAGGTCGTATTTTAAGTATATCTCATGATAAAGATGTAGATGTAGATGTAAGTCTTTGTTATAAAGCATTAGATTTAAAAGAGTTACAAGTTCCTCTTATTGTCAAGCTTAGACTTGCCCAAATCAATGAATCAAGAGATGCAGAACTTGAATCAATATTACTATATATCACACATGCTAGTGGTGTTATTTTAAGAGCATATCCACATGAATTTTTCTGTAAAGAAAATGAAACTATGGGTAAAGTAGAACTATGTGAAGATGAGAATGGATATGCTTGTGTGAGAGGTCAAGAGAGAGCTTCAACAATAGGTGTAATTCAAGATGATATATCTAAAGTGAGTGAAGACAAGGGTACTGTCTTATTAGAAGCTAGTTATATACCGCCTGACATTATTTCTAGAAAAATGGCTGACAATAAAATGGAATCTGGTCCAATGTTTTATAAAACATCTCGTGGAAGTGAACCTGAACTTAGTGGTGGTTTGTCTTACTGTATCGAGTTTATAGAATCAAATTCTTCTTCATCAACTTTTAGTGGAAATATTAAACTTTCAAACACCAGTAAAGATAAGATTATTAGTGTTACAAAATGTGAAATAGATGAGATTATTGGGGCAAATATTGACAAGCAAGTAGTGTCAAAAATTTTGAAAAACCTAGGTTTTAATATTTCTAAATCGACATCTGAAAATTTCATTATTTCTGTACCGCAATTTCGTCATGATATTGAGCACAAACAAGATATTATAGAAGAGATTGTTAGAATGGTTGGGATTGACAATATTCCATCAAAACCATTTATTTTAACAGAAGACAATAGACTCAAAGATGATTATTTCAGTTACAAAAAACGCAGCATATTCAGGCATCGTGCAGCTCAAAGTGGATTTTTTGAAAGTGTTCATTTTGTTTTTGATGAGAAAAAAGTGCTTAACTCTTATGGGTTTGAGACCACAAAAGAAGAGTTGGAGTTACTAAACCCTATTGTTCAAACATTAGATACACTAAGACCAACGCTTCTAACTGGACTTTTAAAAGCAGCTTCAAACAATATGAAAAATGGATACTCATCTGTAAGACTTTTTGAAATAGGTTCTGTTTTTTCTCCAAAAAGAGAAGAATCGTTTAAAATGTCTATGCTTTTTAGTGGTGAAGTAGAGTCTCAAAACCTTTCAAATGCAGGAAAACCTAAAAAAGTTGATTTTGCTTTTTTTACTCAGAAGATATCTGATATCATTGGTGCAGTAGAACTTAAAGAATATAAAACAACTCATTCTCTTTCTCACCTTTATCAATCGGCACAAGTTTTGATAGATGGAGAAGTTGTTGGAGAGCTTTTTAGAGTGCATCCAAGTGTGGAAAAAGAGTATGATTTAGAAGAGACTTTTCTTTGTGAATTAGATTTTGATAAGATTCCTTATGCTCTAAAAATAGCTACTCCATCTTCAAAATATCAAGCATCATTTAGAGATTTAAGTATTATTATGCCTAAAAGTATGAGTTATGATAAAGTTAAATCCGTGATAGAAAGAAATGCAACAGATGAACTTATACGCTTCTATCCTGTAGATAAGTATAGCGATGAATCTTTAGGTGATGAGATGAGTCTTTCATTGCGTTTTGTACTTCAATCACAAGATAAAACACTCGATGAAGATGATATTGTAACAACAATGGGTGCGATTTTAAACTCTCTTAATGATGAATTAGGAGTTGGATTGCGATGAATAAAGTTATCGTATCTCCAGCAAAACCTTTCTCTTTAAATATTTGGGAGATTGCGCCAGATAAATCCATATCTCATCGTAGTGTAATGTTTGCGATGTTAGCAGATGGTACAAGCGAGATACGAAATTTTTTAAGAGCTGAAGATACACTCAACTCTCTTGAAATTGTCAAAAATCTTGGAGCAGAAGTTCAAGATAATGGAGATGTAATCAAAATATCTTCTAATGGCATACAAGAGAGTTTTGAAGTACTTGATTGTGGGAACTCTGGAACAGGCATGCGACTTTTTTGTGGACTTTTGAGTTCTGCAAATGGTCATTTTGTACTAACAGGAGATAAGTATCTTCGCTCTCGTCCTATGAAAAGAGTGACTCTTCCTCTTCGTGATATCGGTGCTAAACTCGATGGTAGACAAGAGGGTGACTTGGCACCTTTATCTATTCGCGGAGCTTCTTTAAACGCTTTTAACTATGAAAGTAAAATTGCATCTGCACAAGTTAAAAGTGCGATGATTCTTGCGGCTCTTAGAGCAGAAGATGTTTGTACATATAGCGAACCTGAACTTTCTCGTGATCACACAGAGCGAATGTTAAAAGGTATGGGTGCTAATATCGTTGTAGATGGACTTAAAACAACAATAGAGCCACTAAAAAAGCTTCTTTCTCCTTTAAACATAAGAGTTCCAGCAGATCCATCAAGTGCCTTTTTCTTTGGAGTTGCTGCTGCTATTACACCAAACGCAAGTATCGTTTTAGAAGGTGTGACGCTGAATCCAACTCGCATAGAAGCTTTTAAAGCTTTAGAGAGAATGGGTGCAGATATTACTTATGAAGTTACAGATAATAAATATGAGCCAATAGGTAATATCAGTGTTAAATATGCTCCCTTGCAAGCTATAACAGTTGAGAATAACATCTCATGGCTAATAGATGAACTTCCAGCGCTTTCCATTGCAATGGCTTGTGCGCAGGGAGAAAGTATTGTTAAAAATGCAAAAGAACTGCGTGTAAAAGAGTCAGATAGAATCTCTACAGTAGTTCAAGGACTCCGTGCTTGTTCCATAAAAGTAGATGAGTATGAAGATGGCTACAAGATAGTCGGGGGCGAGCTTAAAAGTGCTAAAGTTGATAGTGATGGAGATCATAGAATTGCGATGAGTTTTATTATTGCAGGATTGAAATCTGGAATGCAAGTGAGTGATTTAGACTGTATCAACACCTCTTTTCCAAACTTTTTTGAACTACTACAAAAAATTACAAAAGTGGAGTTTTTATGAAAATTGAACTTGCAGAAAATTATGGTTTTTGTTTTGGTGTTAAACGCGCGATTAAGATAGCTGAAGAGAATCAAAATGCTTCTACGTATGGTCCTTTAATTCACAATTCTAAAGAGATAGCTAGACTCGACAAAGATTTTAAAGTAGGCTTAGTTGATGACTTTAAAACATTTAAAGCAGGTGAAAAAGCGATAGTAAGAACTCATGGAATTGTAAAATCCGAACTCGCTTCATTAAAAGCTAATGGTGTTGCTGTTGTAGATGCAACTTGTCCTTATGTGACAAAACCACAAGAGATAGCACAAGAGATGAGTGAAGCTGGATATGATGTACTTATCTTTGGAGATGAGACTCATCCTGAGATTAAAGGTGTGAAATCTTATGCGACAAATGGTGCAAAAGTTGTTTCAAATGTATTTGATTTAATGGATTTAAAACTGCACGAAAAGATTGCTTTAATCGCTCAAACTACTCGAAAAGTTGAAGATTATATGGAAATTGCTAATTATCTTATTCCTCGTCATAAGGAAGTAAGAGTTTTTAACACTATATGTAATGCAACATTTGAAAATCAAGATGCTGTTCGTAAGCTTGCTAAGCGAGCAGATGTTATGATTATTATTGGTGGTAAAAATTCGTCTAACACAAAGCAGTTATCAAGTATATCACATGATTTTTGTGCTAATAGTCATCATATAGAAGATGAAAATGATTTAGATGCTTTTTGGTTTAAAAAGAAAAATTTTTGCGGCATTAGTGCAGGTGCCTCAACACCAGACTGGATTATCCAAAATGTTATAAATTATATACAAAAGTGCACTAATAAGTAAAAATATCACCTATTTAATATCAACATAAACATTCTTTAGTTATAATCACGGCAATTTTTATGTAACAAGAGGATAGGTAATGGCGTTCGATAACGAATCATTTGAAGAAGAAGAAAATTTTGCAGAGATGTTTGCTGCTAGTGAAAAGAAACAAGAAAAGAGCCGTATAGTAGAAGGTGAGATTGTTGAAATTCAAGAGGATGAAGACAGAGCATTAGTTGGTGTTGGCGATAAGCTAGAAGGTATTTTATATCTTAATGAGATCCGTGGTGAAGATGGAGAACTTAAGTTTGGTACTGGCGATAAGATAAATGTAATGGTAATGGGATACTACAATGAGCGTCCTAAGATTTCATACAAAAAAGTTTTAGAGCAACAAAAGACTATTGACTTTATTGCTGCAAATAAAGACGACTTTGAAGAGTTAGTTGTTGAAGGTATAATTACTAAGAAAAACCGTGGTGGTTATGTAGTAGAAGCTGACGATGTTGCATTCTTTATGCCTCGTTCATTAGCTGCGTTTAAAGACACAGATGAAGTTGTTGGTCGTAAGATTAAAGCACAAGTTGTTAAGATAGATGAAGATGAAAACTCAATTATTCTTTCTCGTCGTAAACTTTTCAATGAAGAGCGTAAGAAGAAAAAAGAGATTATTGATCAACTTATGGCAGAAGATGTTATTGTTGAAGGTACTATCAAAAAAATCACTTCTTATGGAATGTTTGTAGATGTTGGTGGTGTTGATGGTTTAGTTCACTATAACGAGATTTCTTACAAAGGTCCAGTTAATCCATCTAAGCTCTATAAAGAGGGTGATGTTGTAACTGTTAAAGCGATATCTTATGATAAAGATAAGCGTCATCTTTCACTTTCAATCAAAGCAGTTATGGCTGATCCATGGGCTGAAGTTGAATCAGAACTAGATGAAGGTGATACTATTACAGTAACAGTTTCAAATATTGAAGCATACGGTGTATTTGTTGATTTAGGAAATGATATAGAAGGTTTCTTACATATTTCAGAAATTAGCTGGAACAAAAATGTTAAAAATCCTAATGACTACTTAACTGTTGGTCAAGAAATAGATGTTGAAGTTATAGAAATTAACTCTAAAACACATAAACTTCGTGTTTCACTGAAAAAACTTTTACCAAAACCATTTGATGAGTTTATGAAAAAATTTAATGAAGGTGACATAGTAACTGGTACTATAACTTCTCTTACTGACTTTGGTGCTTTTGTTCGTATTGACGATGTAGAAGGTCTTTTACATAACCAAGATATCTCTTGGGATAAAAATACAAAATGTAAAGATGTTTTAAAATCAGGGGAAGAGATTGAAGTTAAAATTGCTAAAATCAACTCAGAAGATCAAAAAATATCTTTAAATAGAAAAACTCTTTTAGAGTCTCCTATTGATAAATTTGCTACTACGCATAACAACAGTTCAATTGTTACTGGAACTATCCGTGATATTAAAGACTTTGGTGTATTTGTTTCACTTGAAGATGGTGTTGATGCACTTATTCGTGATGAAGATTTAACTCCACTTGTAAAAGAAGAGTTAGAAGCTGGTCAAGAGATTGAAGCTGCAATTGCTGTTATTGATACAAAAAGAGATCGTATTAGACTATCTGTTAAGAAATTAGATTACATAAAAAATCAAGCTATGCTTGCAGAAATCAATGATAATGAGTCACACTCTTTAGGTGATTTAATTAAAGATAAACTAAAATAAGCATTGATTAAATGCAAAAGATTATAAAGTGGTTTACCCCTCTTTTAGCTGTAGGGGTAGCTACTTTTTTAATCTTTTTTCTTTTTTCTATTAACGAATCTGTACAGATTGAAGATAGTGATCCACTATCGCTTGATAGTAATATAACTCAAAAAGAACCAGAGAAAATTTGGTTAAATCATTTTTCAAATGTTGAGAGACTAGGGTATTCATATCCTGTAAATGAAGTCTATGTTAAAGTAGATTTAAATGAAAAAATAACTAAAACCATTACTTATAAGTTAACTGCATCCGTTTTAGACCCTTACCAACTTTTTTGTTTAAAAGCAGAACTAAAACAACACAAACTTAAATTTTATCTCAATCAAGATAAAAAAGGAATGGAATTACTTATTTATTCACAAAATGTAAATAAATTAAATAATTTAGTCAAAGTACTAAAAAATTATCAAATTTCGGCAATCGTGAAGCCGTATAAAGAGGAATATTAAATGCAAAAATATACAGTAGTCGTATGTGACCATATACATGAAGCTGGTCTTAAAATGCTTCGAGATGATGAAAATATAAACTTTATCATGGCAGCTGATGAGCCAAAAGATAAACTTGTTAGTGAAATAATTCCCTTAGCTGATGTAGCAATTACAAGAAGTTCAACAGATGTTGATGATAACTTTATAGCAAACGCAACAAATATGAAAGCGATTGTTCGTGCAGGTGTTGGTGTTGATAATGTAAATATTCCAGGATGCTCAAAAGAGGGTATCATCGTTATGAATGTTCCAACTGCCAATACTATTGCTGCTGTGGAACTTACTATGACTCATATGCTTTCATGTATGAGAATGTTTCCATACTCTCATGATCATTTAAAGAATCAAAGAGTTTGGAAGCGTGAAAAATGGTATGGACATGAGCTAAGTGGTAAAAAACTTGGTGTTATCGGTTTTGGTAATATTGGTTCTCGTGTTGCAAAGCGTGCTGCTGCGTTTGAGATGGATATAGTAGCTTATGATCCATATATTAACCCTAGTAAAGTAACTGATTTAGATATGACTTATACAAAAGATTTTTCTGATATTTTGGCATGTGATGTTATTACGATTCACACTCCAAAAAATCAAGAGACTATTGGAATTATCGATGCTAAAGAAATTGCACAGATGAAAGATGGCGTTGTTTTAGTAAACTGTGCTCGTGGTGATTTGTATAATGAAGATGCACTTTATGATGGTCTCAAATCTGGTAAAATTCGTTTTGCTGGTATTGATGTATTTAGCAAAGAACCTGCAACTGATAATAAACTTCTTGATTTGGATAATATTATTGTTTCTCCTCACTTAGGGGCAAATACTTATGAATCTCAATACAATATTGGTACGCAAGCAGCAGCAAATGCAATAGCAGCGGCAAAAGGTATGTCTTATCCTCATGCTATGAACTTACCAATTGATGAGAGTAAAATACCACCATTTGTAAAACCATTTCTAGAAATGGGACAAAAAATAGGTTTTTTATCTTCTCAAATAAATAAGTCTCAAATTATTGGCATAAAAGTAAGTGGTCATGGTGAGATTGCTGAGTATGTTGAATCTCTTTCTACTTTTGTAGCAGTTGGGGCTATGAGTGAGACAAGTGGTAACACTATTAACTATGTAAACGCAGAATTTGTAGCAAAAGAAAAAGGTATTAAAATTGAAGCAGAATCTTTAAGTGACTCAGCTGTATTTAAAAATCTAATTACTATTAAGCTTACAACTTCTGAGGGAACTACAAGTATCTCAGGAACAATTTTTGATGATAATGTGCAGCGCATTGTAAGTATCGATGGTTTTGAGATAGAGTTTGCCCTTAAAGGTGATATGGTTCTGTTTAAAAACTCTGATGTTCCAGGAGTTATTGGAAGTATCGGTTCAACTTTAGCAAAACATGATGTAAATATTGCAGACTTCTCATTAGCAAGAAACAAAGATGCCCAAGCTTTAGCTGTGATTTTAGTTGATAATGCAGTTAATGATGAAACACTTAATGAGCTTTCACAATTAGACGCTTGCCTAAGCGTAAACTACGCAAGACTTTAATAATCTACCAACAAGGTAGATTATTCTTTTATATTCGCTAGATTTTCTAATTCAAATATTTTTTCATTGCGTTTGTTTTTAGCAACTTGAAGTTGTAATATTTTCTTTATCTGTGCAGATTGTTTGATAATAACATCACTCATAGAAGAGAGTTTTTCTTTATATCTTCCTTCATAGTTTTCATAGATAGTATCTGCTAACTCTAACTCTTTATTTAAAGAGTCAATCTCTTCATCAGAGCTTTGTATTTCTGTTCTAATTTTAGCAAGTTTAAGAGAAATTCCTTCTTTAGCTAATTGAACTTTTGATTGCATTTGAAGATGTTCTATCTTTGATTTTTCTATTTGTGCACTATCAATTCCACCATTAAAAAGGTTCCAACTAAGTCTTGCCCCTACTGTATATGCTTTATGGTCACTCGCTTGTCCTAAAAAAGTATCATCTGCAGTTGCTACTTCCCCAAAAGCTCCTAGAGTAGGGTAGTAAGCTGCTTGTGAAGCTGATACCATATTGTTTTTAATAACAAGTCCAGTAGAAGCTTTTTTAATATCAAGATTACTATTAAGTATATCTTCATCGCTATAAGTTGGCATAGTTATATCAGATGAAGGTGTTATAACTGATATGACTTTTTGGTTGAGTAAAAAACTAATGTAATGATAAAGTAGTTTTTTATTTGCATTCATTTCTATAAGAAGTCTTGTCACATTCCCTTTTTTTGCTTGTACCTCTAAAAGGTCAACTTTTTTTGCGTAACCAACATCTATCATATTTTGTGTTGTATTTTCTAAAATTTTGATATTATTTAAAATCTTAGTGAGATGAAAAATAGAATCATCTAAAAGAGCCATATCATAATAACTTTTTCTTAGTTGAAATATCTTTTCATTTTGAACTTGTTCTTTTTCCAATCCTTTGAGTTTTGTAACCTCATGCATTATCTTTGAGTAAGATGTGATAGCAAACCCAGTAAAAAGAGGAACTTCATATTTTAGTTTACTTTGAAAAAAGTTTCTGTATCCTGGGTAATTTAAGTCCTGAGGTTGTGTCGATAATAAGACATTCGGAGGCAATGCTGGATTAAACTCACTAAATCCAAAGTCTCCAAAAGTAGCCTCGCGTGAAGTAAGTTTAAAACCAAAAACATTACCAGCATCATTACTGCGTGCAAAATCTTGGATAAACGCCAGTTTACCCCAGTTCATTCCATCTGTACTTTTTTCATTTGCTCTAGCTGAATCCACATCATAAGCTGCCGATTTTATTTCTAGATTTTTTGATTTTAAGATATCAATTGCTTCATCTAGGGTTAATGAAGTAGTGAGTGTATCTGCTGCATTTAACCATAAAGCAAAGGATAAAAGCGTTATTATTCTTTTCATTAACAATATCCTTGTAAAATTTATATAACATTATAACATATATTGGTTTTTTATATAATTAAGATAATATT
This sequence comes from Sulfurimonas sp., assembly GCA_045046645.1. Taxonomy (GTDB): domain Bacteria; phylum Campylobacterota; class Campylobacteria; order Campylobacterales; family Sulfurimonadaceae; genus Sulfurimonas. Next base: position 11,572 of record JASFZD010000073.1, read on the forward strand.
TAATTATTTATTTCTATATATTTTAGTATAATGCGTCAAATAATTTTCAGGAGTTTATTATGCAAAAATTACTGATTTTATTGCTATTATTAACATTCAATTTTGCATATGCAGATGAATCTAAAAATGACTTACAATATGAAACCTCGCCCTATTTAAAACAACATGAATCAGATCCTATAAAATGGATGGCATGGAATGATAAAGCTTTTAAAAAAGCAAAAGCCCAAAACAAACCTATCTTTGTCTCCATAGGTTTTTCTACTTGCCATTGGTGTCATGTTATGCAGGATGAATCTTTTAGTCAAACAAAAATAGCAAATTTATTAAATAAATATTTTGTTGCAATAAAAGTTGATAGAGAAGAGATGCCACATTTAGATAGTTATTATCAGGAGCTTTATCAAAAAGTTAAACATAGAGCAGGTGGATGGCCTTTGATGATTTTTTTAAACGCAGATAAAAAACCTTTTTATATCTCAACTTATATTCCCCCTGTAAAAGCTTCTTATTCTGATTCTATGCAAAACATATTATTAGATTTAGGAAGTAGATATCAAAAAAATTATAGTTCAATAACTAAAAAAATTATGGATATGAAAAACAGAAATAATGTTATTCATACTAAACCAAAAGCAATATCAGCTAAAACATTAAGAGAGTCGATTCTTAAGAATTATGATAAAGAAGAGGGTGGATTTGGAGAAAGAAAGAAGTTTCCAGAGGCTGCAAGAGTATCTTTAATGATGGATTTATCTTTTTTGCAAGATGACAAGGATATGCTAAAAAAAGCCTACCTTATGTTAGATAGAATGGCTTTGCGAGGTTTATATGATCATCTAGGTGGTGGTTTTTTCCGTTACACTACGCAAGCTACTTGGGAGATAGCACATTTTGAAAAAATGTTATACAATCAAGCAGAACTCATTCCTCTTTATGTCCGTGCTTACAACTTAACGCATAAAAAACTTTACAAAACCGTTGTTCTTGAAACTATTGATATGGTAAATAGAAGGTTAGAAAAAGATAATCTTTTTTATAGTGCTAGTGACACCGATAGTGATAATAAAGAGGGATATTATTTTACTTTTACACCAAAAGAGATTGATAAGGCACTTAAAGATAACAAATATAGTGAAGATATAGAAGAGGCATTGGGTTTTACTATCCTTGGAAATTTTCACAATAGTGTTCATCTAAATTTTTATACAGATGCTAGACCAAAAGGTTTTAAACAATTCAAATATGATCTTATGAAAATAAGATCAAAGAAAGAGTATCCTTTTATCGATAAAAAAATAAACACCGCTTGGAATGCAATGATGATAGAAGCCTTATATAAATCTTCTTCTATTGATGATAAATACAGAATTCAAGCAGATAATCATTTAAAAGCACTGCAAGAGTTGATGTTTGTTAGAGGTAATTTGTATCATCAAACGATACTTGGAGTTCCTCCAAAACAGTTAGGTTTGTTAGAAGATTATAGTTTTCTTATCTCTGCTTTACTCTCAGGGTATGAGGTGGATTATGATGAACAAAAGCTTAACTTTGCTAGATATTTGTTAGTACATGCGAAAGATAAGTTTTATAGAGATGGAACTTGGTATCTCTCAAATGATAAGTTAAATATAAAAGCAAATCTTAATGACAAATATTATACTTCTGCGCTCTCAAAGATGATTCAAAATACGCTTAAATTAGCCTCTTTAGAAGAATCTTTTAAATATGAAAAATTGGCAACTAAAAGTTTAGTCAGTATCAATCATAAATTAAGTGTAGAACAGAGTAATGCTCCTGCTGCCGCTATTGCTTTTTTAATGAAAAGATATGAAGTTGTCACCCTAAAGACAAATAAGCAAAATTTCCAAAAAGATATCTCAAAAATACGGACAATACAATATCCTTATTTATTGCGAAAAGTTATAGATGATGAGGGTTACTTGTCTTGTACTATTGGCAGATGTTTTTCAAAAGAAAACAATATTGACGATAGTATAAAGGCAATAATGTTGAACTCTAAAAGAGATTAAAGGCACCTCTAACTTATGATTGATCGGATCATAATCGCATAGTGAAGTACAAAAAGGTTAACAAAAAAGATAAATAGTGATGAGCCACGAGAAATGATGTTTTCTATAGGTGTTCTTTCTTTGTCATTTGTTCTATAAGCTACAAAAAAGTGTATAGATGTTGCTATAACAAGTGATAAAACAAGCCATAATTTATTTCTAAGTAGTTCAACGACTTCACTTGTATCGTCACTAAATACCAAATAGAATAAGCCATTATTGAGTGTCATGAAAACACCAGATGCTAAAAGAATGACAAGAGAAACGAGTTCAAAATATCCAAATATAGGTCCAACATGTGGATAAACTTCTTTTTGTTTTAGTTTATCTGTGAGCGTAATTCCTAAAACAAACATAAAGATAGAACCACCTATCCAAGCAATAGCGGCGAAGAGGTGAAAGTGTATAAGATAATCCAAGAAGTTCCTTTGTAATATTCTGCGAAATAGTATTATAAATTTGCTTACATGCTGTATAATATGCTAATAAAATAAAGGTTCAGAAATAGATATGCAAATGATAGTGGATTCTCTTAGACAAAAAGGGAAAATTTATAAAAAAATGCAAGAAGTAGCTCCTAAAGAGTTAGGGATTAGAAATAAGATAAAAATTTATAAGGCAACAGATACTCATGGTCAGTTTTGGGCTATTTTTGCTGTGAGTCAAAAGAGTAGGTTGTTGATGAAAGATGTGCATAAATTTGAAGAGATTTATGCAAAGTTTACAATCTATTTTGAGCATAATTTTAAACACAAGGTTATTTTTATAGATGCGCCTTTATGTTCTAAAGCAGAAGCTGCATTTAAAGAAGCAGGATGGAAGATACAGTAATGCTACTATGCGACATTGGCAATACTTCTTATCATTTTTTAGATGAGAATATTACTTATAAAAAAGAGGTTAACACCTTTAATCCATCAGATATTAAAAAAAAGATTTATTATATCTGTGTCAATGAAAAAGTTTATAAGAAGTTAGAGAAGTTAAATAATTGGATAGATGTATCTAGGCTTGTAGAAAAAAACAAATACTATAAAACGATGGGTATTGATAGAATCTGTGCTGTTGAAGATGTGCAAAACGCAGTGATAGTAGATGCTGGGAGTGCTATAACAGTTGATGTGGTTCGAGATGGTAAGTTTATGGGTGGTTTTATCTACCCTGGAGTTTTGGCAATGCGCCAAACTTATAAAAATATTTCGCCAGCACTAGCGCTTTCATTTAACTTTGACCTTGACTTAGATATAATGCCAAAAAATTCACAAGATGCTATAAGCTATGGCTTTCTTAAAACACTTTATGGTGAAGTTGTATCATATAATTTACCCATAGTGCTAACAGGTGGAGATGCTCAAGTATTGCAAAAGATATTTAAAAATGCAAAATTTGATGAGGAACTCATCTTTGATGGTATGAAATATATAATAAAAAAGGCTGACAGATGCTAACAGTTGCACTTCCAAAGGGTCGTATTGCAAAAGAGACACTAGAAATTTTTGAAACAATTTTTGGTGATAGTTTTAAGTTTGATGATAGAAAGTTGATTTTAGAGACACCAAAGTTTCGTTTTTTGTTGGTGCGTAACCAAGATGTTGCAACTTATGTGTATCATCAAGCAGCTGATATTGGTGTAGTTGGGCTTGATACATTAGAAGAGCAGGGACTTGATGTCGTGCGTCTTCTTGACCTTCGTCGTGGTATATGTAAAGTGGCTATTGGTATGAGAAAAGGTGAAAAACTAGACCTTACAAAACCAGAGTTAAAAGTTGCATCTAAAATGGTAAATATTACAAAAAGATATTTTGAAGAAAAAGCTGTGAGTGTTGAGATTATTAAGCTTTATGGCTCTATAGAACTAGCTCCTCTTATAGGTTTGGCTGATATGATTGTAGATATCGTAGAGACAGGTACAACTATGAAGCAAAATGGTTTAGAGGCTGTACAAGACATCATGACAAGCTCAACTTATCTTATAGCTAACAAAAATAGCTACATTGCCAAAAAAGATGAAGTACTTGATATTTATGAGAAGATAAATAGAGTTATTAAAGCAGAAAATGAATAAAGAAATGACAAACCTTGACCTTTATGCAAAAGCTGAACATTTATTAGGCATAGAAGAAGCAACAGAAGCACTTTATGACCTCTATCGTTCAGAACTAGATGATTACAAAATAAAAACACTTTTAGATGTTGGTTGTGGTCGTGGTGGTTTTATGAAACGCATGATTAGTGATGGTGTGACATGTAAGGGAGTTGATTTGAGCTCTGTGATGATAAATGAGTGCAGAGCAGAGGGTTTAGATGCTGAGTGTATAGATGTAGCCGATGTTAGTGGTAGATATGATGCTATCGTTAGTATTTTTGATGTACTTAATTTTTTAGATAAAGACAATTTAGAACAGTTTCTAAACGCAGTCGCAGAGAGACTGGGAGATGATGGCATTTTTATAGCTGATATAAATACTTTGTACGGTTTTTCAGATGTTGCCGAAGGTACAATGAGTTCGGAAAATGAAAAAGAGTTTTTAAGCGTGGATGCGCAGTTTGATAATGATAAATTACATACAAAATTAACTCTTTTTACTAAAGAGAATGACGGCAAGTTTACAAAGTACCAAGATACAATTATCCAACATTTCCATAAGATAAATATTTTTCAAAAATTGAGTGGATTAAAACTGATAGAAAAACAAACTTTTTCTCTATATGACACTAAAGATAAGACACTTTTAATCTTTAAAAGACGATAATTATAATATACATAAAGGAATTACAAATGAGTAAACACAAAGCAAAAATTGAAAAATTATATGAGCATCCACTCTCTGGAAATATTGACACAACTAAATTGATTCATGCCCTTGAGCATTATGGTGCAAAAGTTGATATGAACAAGCAACATCGTGCAATAATTCATCTAAATGGTAAAGAACATTCACTGACACTTTCACATAGAAATGAGTTAAGTAAAGATGCGATTGTGAAACTTCGTCACTTTTTAGAAGAAGTTGGTTTGACTACAGATAAACTGTAGTCTAGTCTATTTCATACTCGGCTTTGGCGTTTTATCTGTCGAAGCTGGTAGTATTGGCATTGTCATGTTTGGTTTTTTTCCTGTAAGCGATTTCAAAAAATCTTCTATAGATGAAACTTCTTTATCAGTTAATTTACTTCCGAGTTGAATTTTCCCCATCTCTTTGATAGCATCTTTAAGATTCCAGATTTTTCCATTATGAAAATATGGTGCAGTTTGTGCGATATTTCTTAGTGTTGGAACTCGTACCATTCCATTTTTATCACCTTTGAAATCACCTACATTCATATACTTATAGGTAGCAGTTACATTAAAGGCATTCATTGCTCCACCAAGCCCAACTCCGTTATGACAGCTTGCACAGCCAACTTGTATGAAAGTTTTAAGACCCTCTTTTTCTTTTTTATTTAATGCAGTTTTGTCGCCATTTAAATAAGCATCATAAGGTGCTGGTGTTACAAGTGTTCTCTCGTAAATCCCAATAGTATCTGTAATCTTCTCAAATGAAATAGATACATTTTTTCCATAAGCACTTTGAAACTCATTTATATATTCTGGCATTGAAGTTACAACACTCTTTACATGTTCTTTGGTTGCAGCCATTTCTGGATGTGCTTGTATAGGACCTTGTGCTTGTTCTTCCAAATCTTTTGCACGACCATCCCAAAACTGGATATTATTAAACACTGCATTGTAAACAGTAGGTGCATTTACATGATGAGGATTTTGTGTCCATTTGTGACCGATAGAAGCTTCAACACCATCGTCGCCACCCTCACTTAAGTTATGACAAAAATTACAGTTTATGATTCCACTTTTTGATAATCTAGGATCAAAATAAAGTTTTTTCCCAAGTTCAACTTTTGCATCAGTAATAGGATTATTTGGATTGTCGATAAGTTTTAGTAACTCTATTTTTGAAGAGGGAATAGGCGCAAGTCCTGCATCTTTAGCATTATCTATTAATGAGCTAGCCATCAAAAATGTAGTAGACAAAGTTATTGTTGTTAATATTTTCATTTTATATCCTAAAATAATTTATTAAAAGATAATTATTATCTTTTAATTGTGAAAGTATAGTAATTTATTCTTAAAAGAAAATAATTATCATTTATGCTAATATTTATTTAGAATGTACAAGTTTTAGTGCAGATTTAATAGCGTTTATATAACTTAATGTGTTTGCTTTAGATTGATATGCGATATCAAATGCAGTGCCATGGTCTACAGATGTTCTAATGATAGGTAAGTTTAAAGAAATATTTACACTCTCATCAAAGTAGAGGGCTTTGAGTGGTGCTAAGCCTTGGTCATGATACATTGCAACAAAATAGTTAAAGTTCTTACGAAAATTTGGTGAAAATGCTACATCTGGAACAATGGGACCTATAAACTGCTCAAAACCTACTTTTTTGTTTGCACTTTTAATTGCTTTTGTGATGATAAGCTCTTCATGACCTAATACTCCATTGTCTCCAGCGTGAGGGTTGAGACCAAGTACTGCTATTTTTTTTTCTTTTATAGAGTCGTGTAAATCTAAGAAAAACTGTTTTAATTTTTTGTATTTTACATAAGAGGCTACATTTTTTAGAGGAATATGCTCAGTAAAGAGTGCAACAAACATCTCAGGACAGCCTAACATCATGATTGCCTCTTTGTCAAAATGCTTGCGAAGTAGGTCGGTATGTCCTTTATAATCCAAACCTGCCATCATCCATGCTTCTTTATGTATTGGTAGTGTTACAACCCCATCAGCTTTTTTACTTTCACAAAGTGCAATGGCGGACATAAAAGAGTGATAAGCATACAAGCCAGCATCTGCGTTTACTGTCCCTGCGTTTATCTCAAAATTACCATCGACCGCGTTTAGTCTAAAATCATTGGGAATAGTTCCACCAAGTAAAGCTATTGCTTTGTTTAACATACTTGCGTTTATACAGTATATAGGAGTACAAAGTTTTGAGATTTGGACATGAGACTTTAAAGCTATCTCAATCCCCACACCATTCAAATCACCAACGCTAATAGCTAGCTTTAGTTTACTCATCTCTTTGTTAGCTTTTTCATCTCTTTGATGGCATCTTTTAGACCTGTAAAAACACTTCTAGCGATGATACTTTGACCAATATTAAGCTCAATAATCTCTTTTATTTGCATCATTTCATGAACATTTTGATAGTTTAGTCCATGACCCGCTGCTACTTCTAAGCCAAGTTTGTTGGCATGAGATGCTGAGCTTTTTATCTGCTCGAGTGACTCTTCTAAAAGTTCTGAGAGTTTATAACGAGGAAGTTTAAGCCCTTTTACAGAGTGGTTTGAGTGTGGAAGTGATGAGTTTAGCATATTAAAAAGGTTGGCAAATGTACCTGTATGAAGCTCAACCATCTCAGCACCTAACTCTTTTGACTTTTCCATTGCCTCTAAACTAGGATCAACAAAGAGTGAAACAGGGATAATGGCATCATGGAGTTGCTCTATTGCAAAGGCGACTTCATCTTCGTACGTAAAGACATCAAGTCCGCCTTCTGTTGTAACTTCTTCTCTTTTTTCTGGAACTAATGTTGCACGATGAGGAGCTATGTCGCTGACAATATTTAAAATATCTCTGTTAATAGAACACTCAAGATTAACAGGTACTTTGGAATAAGCCATGATATTCTTAACATCACTATCTTGTATATGTCTTCTATCTTCACGCAGGTGAATCGTGATTTGGTCTGCACCACTCTCATAAGCTACATAAAGTGCTTGGAGTATATCTGGGTCATTAACAGCTCTTGCTTCTCTTAAAACAGCTATATGGTCTATGTTTACACCTAGTTTCATTTTGCTCATTATTTTACTTTCTTTATTTTGTTTACAAAGCTTGTGTACTCTGTTTCTAAATTTTCATTAGAGATTACTTCACCTATATTTACTTCTACAGTTCTTTTTTTTGCGTAAGGAGCATTTGTAAATACCTGTTCCATTTTTTCATTGATAAAAATAGGAACAATATCGAGTTTATTTGATTTTGCAATTTTAGCTGCACCACCTTGAAACTTTGTGACACCTTCTCCATCAAAACGCTCTCCCTCTGGAAATATATAAAGGTTCATATCATCAACTTTCTTAAATGTTTTTTTGATTGTTTTAAAAAAACTTATAAGTCCTCTTTTACTCTCCAAGTCTACAGAAATACAGCCACTATACTCAAAAAATTTACCATAGACGATAGATTCAAAAAGCTCTTGTTTTGCTATCCAAGTTCCACTTTTATTTTGTTTTGAAAAGACATTTTCCATCACGATAATGTCAAGCAAAGAACGATGGTTGATAGCGTATAATATATTGTTTTTTTCTGGAAGTTTTCCAACTATTTTAACTTCGATATTTAAATAATCAAGGACTTTGTTTGAGTAGGCTTGTCTATCGAGCGAAAGTTGTCTATAAGCAGGTTTTAGTGTGATAAAGGGATGAAAAAATGTTTTTTTAAAAATCGTTATGTATTTATATCCAAGTTTTATCATGAACATAAATTTGACTATATTTTTTAGCATAAA
>JASFZD010000074.1:0-4962 GCA_045046645.1 Sulfurimonas sp.
TAGTTGTTGCTGTTGCTTTAGTCCCTGAGGCTATCGCATTTAGTTTCATAGCAGGAGTAAGCCCAATTGTAGGTCTTTACACCGCATTTATTTTAGGTCTTATTACTTCTATCATTGGTGGTAAACCTGGTATGATTTCTGGTGCAACAGGTGCAGTTGCTATCGTTTTAGTTGGTCTTTCACTTGAAGTAAATGTACTACTTTCTGCTCAAGGATTATCTGGCGAAGCCATTGCTATGGGTGTACTTCACTATATTCTACTCGCGACTATAATTGCCGGTCTTATTCAGATGGCTATTGGCGCTCTTAAACTTGGTAAGTTTATCCGTCTTGTTCCAACTCCTGCAATTCACGGTTTTGTTAATGGTCTTGCTATCGTCATCGCAACTGCTCAGTTTAAATTCTTTGAGGGGCAAGGTTATATGATGTATATTTTAGCCGCTATTACCATGGCTATCATGTATATACTTCCCAAGTTTACTAAAGCAGTTCCAGCTGGTCTTATTGCAATTATCTTTGTAACTCTTGGTGTCTACTTTACAGGAGCTCAGACTTTACTTCTTAGCGGTTTAGCAGATATGAGTCAATTTGCTGGTCAATTACCTTCATTTGTTGTGACTAATTACCTCTTTAGTTTAGATGCTATTATCTTAGTTCTACCATATGCAGTTATCGTTGCTTTAGTTGGAATCATCGAATCACTTCTTACTCTTTCAGTTTTGGATGAGTTAAGCAACACTCGGGGGAGTGCAAACAGGGAGTGTATCGCTCAAGGTGCAGGAAATGTTACCTGTGGCTTCTTTGGTGGTATGGCTGGTTGTGCAATGATTGGTCAAAGTATCATCAACTATACTTCTGGTGGTATTGGTCGTCTTTCTTCTTTTGTAGCAGCTGTGGGACTCATCATTTTAGTTGTTTCCATGAGTGGTATCTTAAATGCTATTCCTGTTGCTGTTCTTGTTGGGATTATGTTTATGGTGAGTATCGGTACATTTGAGTGGTCAAGCTTCTCAAGACTTAGTAAAATGCCTCGTACTGATGCTTTTGTTATGGTTACTGTAACCATCATCACGGTTTTTGAAGATTTAGCAATTGCAGTTATTGCAGGTGTTATTATCTCTGCTCTCGCCTTTGCTTGGAAACATGCTCGCATCTGGGCAAAGACTCGCGTAGAAGATGATGGAACAAAAGTTTATGAACTTGATGGTCCTCTTTTCTTTGGTAGTGCAACAACATTTGCAGATAACTTTGATATTCTTAATGACCCTCAAAAAGTAGTGATTGACTTTAAAAATGCAAAAGTTATGGATGCGAGCGGAGTTGAAGCTGTTGATGCCATTACAAAAAAATATGAAGAAGCTGGTAAAAACCTGCTTCTTCGTCACCTGAGTGCTGACTGTAAAGCTATTCTAAAGCAAGCTGGTCCACACTGTACCTACGAAGAAGATGATCCAACTTATAAAGTTGCCATAAACTACTAAATATCATCTCTTTACAACTATAAAGCTCTCTGGTATCACTGATTTATATTTTGGCATACTCATACCAATATTGGCACTGATGTATGTCGGATCTGCTATCACATACTTTTTTCTACCCTTTCTAACGCTATCACCCTCTATTGGAATATAAAGTGCTGTTGCCATATGATCTTTATATTTTACACCGATTACATTCACATGAAAAAGTTTTTTCACAAGATACGCAAACAACACCGCCCTATCTTCACAGTCTGATTTATCATAAAAAAGAGTCTCTTGTGCAAACATCACTTTTTCTCTACCAAACTGCTCTTCATCTGTTTCATAGGTGAAAGCATTTTGCACAAAGTTTAAAACAAAATTCATGGCATCACTCATCTTTTTTCCATCAATATATTTTTTCATATCTTCTGCAATCATATTGTATGTTATATTTTCTAGTGGTGCATTAAAAAATGTGTCATAATCAGCTTGAGGATAGGTTCCCATAAAATCCAAAAGATTTTTATTATAAGAAAAAGTCGTTGTATACCTTTTACCATATAACTTAAAATAAAGTGTTTTACTCTTCACAATCTCTGCAAAAGATGGTAACACTTCCATCTTTAAGTCTAAAGCTTTACTTGCATTTGGATAACTTTGTTTATAAGTATACACACGACCAATCTTCCCCTTTGCATACTCAGACACAACATAAAACTTTCGTTTTGAAAAAGTATAACTAGGGGTTGAATAGATAACTTTTTGACTATAATGCATCATAACTATATGCTTATTGGCTAGTCCTACTTTTACATCATAACCCAACTTATTAAAGACAAACCAACTAAAAAGTTTTGCTTCATCTGGACTCATATAGATACTCTTACCTAGCTTCATAACAAGCAGATAAACACCCCAATCATTCAAATTCATTTTTTCTTTTGTACTTGAAATTGCATCTATGAGATATTCGTATTCACTTGAAGCAAGAATATTAAAAAATCCTGCAATTCCCTCTTGATTTTGTGGATAAAATTGTGCGCCTTTCATTGTCTGAGCTACATTAAAACCAAGTTCTCCTCCAAAAAAATCAAATTTTACATCTCGATTACTTGGTATTCTAACTTTTGACGCTATGTTTGGAAGTCTCTTTTTTAAAGGCTTTACAAGTACATGTACCATCGGTCCAACAGACTTAATATGCTTGAGTCTAGTTCTATCTATTTTTCTAGGTTTTTGTTTTTCATATAATGGTTTTGATACTATAACGCTATACTCTTCGAATTGTTGTTTTAAGTAACTACTAAACGCAGCATCTCTTTCATCTTTAAAATTAGAAAAAGATTGTGCTTGTGTGTTTTTAAAATCTTTAAAACTTTGGGCACTTACACTTACACTAAATAGAAAAAAAGTAAGACTAAAAAGGCCAAATAGCTTGTACAATTTTTGTTCCCCATCCCTGTTGTGTTGCACGATCCATATCCCCCTCAGTTTTGTAAAGTATTTTAGCATCACTTATACTTGATGAATTTATATTGTTAAACTGATCGATATCATATGGACGAATTACTCCACTTAACTGCACAATCTGTTTTTGATCATCAATCAAAATTTCTCTTTTACCTGAGATAAAGTAGTTTCCATTTTTAAGAACTTTAACTATTCTTGCCGATATTGTTGTTGTAAAACTAGCATCTTTTATTGCACTGCCGCTCCCATTAAAACTACTTGTTGAGTTTGCATTAAAACCGATATTTGAAAAACCATTAAGATTATTTATTTGGTTTTGCGTAGAACCGTTTATACCTGTTCCTGCTGAAGAGAAAAGTCCTCCACCCAATGCTGATGCATCTGTTTTGGAGAGTGATTTAGAACCAACATTGGAACTTTTTGCAGTTTCAGAGATAACAACTGTTACTATATCATTTACATGCATCGCTTTTCTATCTGAAAAGAGTGGATTGTCCCCTTGTCCAAAGATACTTCCAGAAGATACAAAGTCTTTTTGATCTTCGCGTGCTGGCATCTGCTCCACATATTTTGGTGGTGAGAACTCTATCTCAGGATCAGTCAAATTTGCTGTACATCCTGTGAAAAAAATTAGAGTGTAAAGTAGCGTAATAGTAGTCAGTAGAATTGTTTTCATGAATATCTCTCTTATTTATAGTATAATTCTAGCAATTTTAGTTCCAAACATAAGGATAAACCCAAATGACATTAAGAGAAACAATTAATCAAGATGTAAAAAATGCTATGAAAGCAAAAGAGACAAAAAAAAGAGATGCACTGCGTCTGCTAATGAGTGCGTTTAAACAGATAGAAGTTGATGAGAGAAAAGAGCTAAGTGATGATGATGTTATCAAAATCATCCAAACGCAGGTCAAACGCAGAAATGATGCAGCAACACAATACAAAGATGCAAATCGTGAAGATTTAATGCAGATAGAACTTGATGAAATTGCTTGTTATGAACCTTATCTTCCAGCACAACTAAGCGATGAAGAACTTACAACTTCACTTAAAAATATCATAGAAAAAGTGGGTGCTACTACTATGAAAGAGATGGGAAAAGTTATGGGAATGGCATCTAAAGAGTTAGCAGGAAAAGCTGATGGTAAACGCATAAACGAGTGTGTTAAAACACTTTTAGCTTAGCTGACTATTAGGCAAGAGCGATTAATGCTCTTTTGCTGATGTTATCATAATTGATGGAAAGTGTAATACTGTTTTAATATATGTGAGCAAAGTATATATAAATAGTGCAATTCCTAGCATTTCTAGTGTTTCTTCTATCGTATATAAAACTGCATAATGAAGACTATCATTACTCCCCTTCATTAATTCAACATTTTCTCCACCAAACATTTCAATTCCAATTGCTCCAAGAACAAAGATAGAACCAGAAAGTATAAACAAAAGCATTATATTTTTTGGTAAATGTAACAAAAATTTTGAGTATGTAAGTATAAAAATAATCAATGCTATTCCATAAGGAATAATCCAAGCATAATATAAAAGTCCTGTAGTATCTACTAGAAGCTTCGTAATTCTTGTAAAATTTTCATGAATTGATATCATTTCATCAATTGATAAAAATAAAAAAATCATGGAAAGACCAAACCATGCTTTATGAAATTCTTCTAATTTTTTTTTGGTAAATGTTATTATAAGTAATAAAATACTACTTAAGAATAGTGCTAAAGAAGAATACAAAGTTGGAAAACTTTGTTCTGTATTTACATTAAATAATGGGACTAACCCGTAAATACTATCATGACCTAAATAGAATGCTGATACTAAGCCAAGAATATTTACAAAAATAAGGAAGGTAATAATAGATAAAAGTAACTTAAAAAACTTTTTTGGATATATATTTATTTTGATAGTAAGATTCATATAACTATACTACCCCAATAAGTCAAGACAACATTTTCAAATTCCTTATTCACCTTTAAGCTTGTTACCTTATGAAACTTTCAGATCAGATTTAATGTAGTTT
>JASFZD010000075.1:0-16576 GCA_045046645.1 Sulfurimonas sp.
TGAGTTTTTAAGTAGTTGAAGTTCCCTAAAATAGGGCTTTAAATGGTGCGGATGAAAGGACTTGAACCTTCACACCTTGCGGCACCAGATCCTAAGTCTAGACTGTATAACTTATGCTGAGTTATGTAGAGTTACATATATCCCATAAAATAGGGAAATTTTAACTATTTATAATTGTCTCACTTATGTAGAGTTATGTAAAATTATATCTAAAACAGTACCCTAAACCGTACCCTAAGTTTATTATGCTAAAATTTCTATATGGCATTACAAGATAAATTAATTAAAATTACCATTGATGGATTTAATACGGCTGGCCTCTATTATGAAGATAGAGAACAAATTTTTTTTAAAAAGAAGCTTGGACGAACTGATCTTAAAAAAATTGATTATGCTTTAATTGTCATCGTTATAAAGTTTTATTTTAAAAATAAGCAAATTAAAAAGACTGTCAAGTATCACAATATGACAGGTTTGCAAGCAGTTAAAAAAGCTATCTCGAAACGAATTGAACTTAAAGAAGAACTCGAAGCAAATGGAATGCTTGAGAAAAAGACTTTTACATCTGTCAATGAACTATTTACTGAGTACAAAGAACTCAAATCCAAAACATTATCTTCTAAAAATATCTATAATATAGAAGTAACTTATACGAAATGGATACGAAATACATTAGGAAAAATACAAATACAAAATGTAGAAACAGTAGATATTCAAAAAATTGTCAATAAAATGTTAAAAGAGGGCAAAAAACCAAGAACAGCGCAGTCTATAAAACAAATTTTACGCCCTTTATTTAACTATGCTATTGATCTTGGTATTATACAAATAAATCCAGCTATAAAAGTTACTATTCCATCTTTTGACAATAGTATAAATTTTGAACTCTCTGAGGAAAAAAGAGCAGATTTGTATCAAGCAATATTAGAATATAAATATCCAAAGTATAGAGGTATTATGTTATTCTTATATTTTGGACGTCGATTGAACGAGGTATTGACTCTTCGATGGATGAATATAAACTTTACAAGTGGTATATACACAATAGAAGATGTGTATTCTAAAATTCGAAAACGACAAGAATATCCTTTAGTTGAGCCACTGCAAGATTTTCTATTGAAATATGATTCTAAGAGAGATGGCTATATATTTAAAGGTGTGAAAACTGCACATGTGACAAAGAATACTTTTCGTAATCATTGGTGTCAAGTTATTAAAGAGGCAGGAATTAAGAAAATGCGTATCCACGATACAAGGCATCTACTGGGAAACACACTTGTCAATAATGGTGAAAGTCTAGAAAATATTGGTAAAGTTCTTGGTCATAGTTCAACAGCAGTGACAAAGAGATATGCAAAAACAACTCTTGAGACTGCTGATAGATTGTTACATAGTTATTTAGAGGGAAATAAATAAGTTTTAAAGACTTGTTTTTCTCAAGCTAAATTCTTTAAATTTCATTTCATAGTCTGGAAACTTTTGAAGTGATTTACCTACTTTTTCATTAAGTTTTTCAAGCAATATTTTTCTAGAATTGATTTTTAGTTCCGCTATGAGTATTGTTCTTTATTTCATTAAAAGCCACAATACCAATCTTATCTTTATTGCCTTTTTCTATAAAATATTTTTTAAAGATTTACCACTGTATATAGGTAAATCTTTGTTTATTATATTTTTGGCATACTCATAGTTTTCTATCTCTAATGCATTTTTATATTTATAGATAAAACGAAACTAAAAATTAAAAAATTATTAACTTTTTCGTATTTTAAAATCCTCCCCCTTTCTGTTTTATCTATTTTACCTTCTTCTAAAATAGAGAGTTTTCTTCAAAAATAAAAATGTAATAGTAGTCTTGTTTTATAAAAGATTTGATTTATGTTTTCTATCTTTTTTGTTCAGCTATGAAAAGAATTGATTTTAAAAAATCATCTTTATTTTGAAAAATAAAATCAAGTTCATCTATTTTGATTAAATAATTAATATACTCATCTGTTTCTCTTCGGTAGCCTGAAAAAGAAATATTATTATATTTTATATCTATATAAAAATCTGACAAAATACTTTGGAAAACACTTTCATCCTCTTTTTTTATTTGCCACTCAAAATATTCAATACTATTTTTAATATTTTGTTTATGTAATAAAAAATAAAGATAAATTAGTGACCGTCTATTGAATAAAAATAATTTAGAATTAATATCTTCTTTATAGTGAGTAATGTGTGAGCTTGGGTTTGCTGATTGTATTACTTCAAAAATTTCGTCATAAATCCCCATTTCCCTACATTTTTTTTTAAATGAATTAATAGAATTTCGTGATTTCCAACCTGAGAGAATAGATTGTTTTATACCTAATTTAGCAGAAAGTTCATTTATCGTATAAACTTGAAAATGATCAAATAATTTATTAATAATAGAATTTACATCCATATCAATCCTTTTATATCGATATATATCGAATTTTATTTAGATTTAATAATTATTGCGATATAATTCAATATATCTAAATAATTCAAGGTATTATAACATAAAAGGAGAAAAAATGGAAAATAAAGTTGGAATTCAACAATATGAGTTAAGTGAAGATGCATTGTATGTAACAGTCAAAGAGGCTGCCCATAAGACAAAATGTAGCGAGCAAAAAATAAGAAGCATGATCCATGACGGAACATTGAAAATCAACGAAAAATATGGGCGTCGATTTCGAATTTATAGAGAGAGTCTGATAAATGCATATTAATCTTCAAGATGATAGTTTGGTGCGATATACCAAACTATCTAAACAAGAACAAAAAAAACTTATTAATTGGTTTTCTAGGCAAAATATAGCAGTGCAAATTGATATTTTTGAAGAGCAGAAAAATCAGTTTTTTAAGCTTAAAAGTGATTGTAGAGAGGTGCAAATAGTGCCTCTAGCTGCTTTTTTATTAGCTATTCAATATTTTTATTCATTAGTATTTTCGAAAAATAATAAGAATAAGCAAGACAATTTAAATGGAAGTGCCAAAATAAGTATGTTCACCATAAAGAAAGCAAAAAAAATTAGAAAAAAAGAAAAGCGTGAAAAGCTTTTAAATCTATGGTCAATAATTATTGATTTGAGAGAAGAAGGATTTAGTTTTCGTGAAATTTCAGAGCATTTAAAAGGTAGACATCGGCTTAATGTGAGTCATACATACATAATAAATTTATGGAAGGAGCTTGAAGATGGATAATCTTGATTATATGCTAATTGTAGGGTTCGTTATTGTCTTTTTTATTGGTATTTTTTTTGGTGTTCAGTTAATTAAATTTTTTTCAAGTGAAATTGCCTATAAAATAGAACACTCATTTGAAGAACAGCTTGAAATATCACAAGATTTTTACAAGAACAGTCAAAAAAAACTCATTTTAAAAATTGATGAAAGAATAGATTTAATTGAACAAATAAATGCTGTCTTGGCAAAAACAAAAGATCTTTTGTCAAAAAATAAGCAAGGGATTGAAAAATTAAACAATGCTTGTGATGTGAGAGAAAATCTCGAGTCTGAAATAATAAAACTCAAAAAAATCATACAAAGATTGGAGAAAAAGCGATGAGTTATAATAAAAATTGGCTCTACAATGAATATGCTGTACTGTTTTTAGATGCAACAGGAGAAGAACCAACAGCGGCGGAAGAGGAGTCTCTTAAAAGTTATCTTAATACTTATACTGAGGGTGGGGCAAAACCTATTTACTATATGGCTATTTTTCGATTTAAACGAGGATGGAATATACCTCTTGTTTATTTTTTTATTGCAAGATCCTTGAAAAAGGATTTTCAAAAAGATGAAAGTTTAAATACGTTGGAAACATTACATAAAGTTTTTGCAAGGAAAATGCTAAATGATGCTATCAAAGCATATTGTAAAATAACTGATTGAATAAGATTAGGTATAATGTTCTTAATAATAAATAATTGAGAACATAATATATGAAACTAACCCTAAGTCAACTAGAACAGCACCTTTTTGCAGCGGCAGATATTTTACGTGGAAAGATGGAAGCAAGTGAGTTTAAGGAGTATATCTTTGGTATGCTCTTTTTAAAACGCCTCTCTGATCAGTATGATGTGGAGTATGAAAAAGTTCTCAGCGAGTACAAGTCACAAGGGCATGATGATGCAACCATAGAGATACTTCTGCAAAATCATGCTTTTGCCTTTAATGTTCCTGATGAAGCAAGATGGCAAAACCTGCGTCATCTCAAAAAAAATATTGGTGAACAACTTAACATCGCTCTAAGCTCTATCGAAGAGGCAAACTTATCTTCGCTAGAGGGTGTACTCAAACATATAAACTTCAACAAAAAAGTGGGTAACTCCAAAATCTCCGATGCAAAACTCCAGCAACTCATTCAACACTTTGATAAGATCCGTTTGCGTGATGAAGATTTTGAGTTTCCAGATCTGCTTGGTGCAGCTTATGAGTACTTAATTAAATTTTTTGCAGATAGTGCCGGTAAAAAGGCGGGAGAGTTTTATACACCAAGTGGTGTAGTAACTCTGCTTGTTAAAATCCTCGATCCCAAGCCTGGTATGAGCATTTATGATCCGACAGTAGGTAGTGGTGGTATGCTTATACAGGCAAAAGAGCACATAAAAGAGATATATAACTCCGATGATTATTCACTTAGCGGACAAGATGCAATTGCTACAACTTGGGCGATGTGCAAGATGAATATGATACTACATGGTGTACAAAATGCAGACATAAAAAATGACGATACTCTGGAAAAACCACTCCATACAAAAAATGGGCAACTGCAACAGTTTGACAGAGTTATAGCTAATCCACCATTTTCGCAAAATTATAAAAAAGCAGATATGACTTTTAAAGAGCGTTTCTCTCACTTTATGCCTGAAAATGGAAAAAAGGGAGACTATATGTTTGTTCAGCATATGATAGCCTCTCTCAAGGTAGATGGAAAAATGGGCGTAGTGATGCCTCACGGTGTTCTCTTTCGGGGAAGTGTAGAGGGGGAGTTTAGAAGATACCTCATAGAAGAAAAAGGGATACTTGAAGCTGTCATAGGACTGCCAAGTGGGCTTTTTTACGGTACTGGTATCCCTGCATCTTTACTTATCATCAATAAAGCTAAAAAAGATGACAAGATTTTGTTTATAAATGCAGACAGAGAGTACAAAGAGGGAAAAAACCAAAACCATCTCAGAGCTGAAGATATAGAAAAAATCAACTTTGTTTATCAAAATGCTTTAGAGATTACAAACTACTCCTCTCTAGTTACTGTAGAAGAGATAGCAAAAGAGGAGTTTAATCTAAACATCCGCCGTTATGTTGACAACACACCACCACCAGAGCCTCATGATGTCAAAGCACATATCTTTGGTGGTGTGCCAAAAAGTGAGTGGAATGTTGAGTTGATGCGTAACTATAACCTGCAGCCGAGTGATATATTTATATCTAAAGATGAAGAGTACTACAACTTTAAGTCTGCCATAGATGAAAAGTCAAAAATCCGTGAACTTCTAGAAAGTTCTGAGCAGTTTGAACAAACAGACAAGATGGTGCTAAGTTTGATAGAGCAGTGGTATGAGCAGTACCAAAGCATCATTGATGATGAAAAAAGCGATATAAGTACACTCTATAAAGATGGTTACAAACTCATAGAAGAGGTGTTTAAGAGTCGCTCTTACGAAGTGATAGACAGATTTAAGATTCGTGGTATCTTTGCATCATGGTGGGTGGAGAATAAATTTACTATTAAGTCGATAAAAAGTAGTGGTTATGACTATAAACTCCTCTCTAACAGCTATATCAGTACAAATAAATTATTTATAGAGATACTTGATGAATCATCTCTAAAGATACATACTAAACTGACAGAGCATCTCAAGAAGTTAAAATCTGCAAAATTGCAGAGTGATAAGGCAGTCTTCCAAGAGAAAATAGAACTCCTCAAAGCAGAACTCTTTGAAAATATAGAGGATGAGAAAGCTTTAGTAGTAAATATGCTCAGCAGCGATGCCATAAACATCACAAAACGCTACCTAAGTGAGAAAAAACAAGCCATCATAGCAGATATAGAAAAATTATGGGATAAATACCAAGTGAGCCTAAGCGAAATAGAAAAAGAGCGAGATGAGGCAACAAAAGAGATAACAGAGTTTTTGACGGAGCTTGGGTATAGATGAGTGAGATTTTGGAAGTGCCTGAGGGATGGGAAATAAAATCACTTGAAGAACTATGCGAAGTAGTAGGTGGTGGAACTCCAAAACGTGATGATGATGATAATTGGTTAAATGGTTTAATTCCTTGGGCAACTCCAACTGATATAACAGCAATTAAGAATTCTAATTTTATCAATGGAACAAAAGAAAAAATCACTGAGTATGGGCTAAAAAATAGTTCATCAAAACTTTTGCCAACTAATTCTATCTTATTGACAAGCAGGGCTACTATTGGAGCAAGAAAAATAAATACTATTCCTATGTGTACGAATCAAGGATTTACTTCATTAATTCCAAAAGAAAATAATACAAAATTTTTGTTTTATCTGTTATCTCGATATGAAAGATATATGAACTCAAGGGCTTACGGGACAACTTTTCCAGAGATTTCAAGAACTGAAGTGAAAAATGTAAAAGTTTTACTTCCAAGTAAAATAGATGAACAACAAAAAATAGCCAAAATCCTCTCCACCCTTGACAGTGCCATTGAAACAAGTCAAAAACTAATAGCAAAAGAGAAAAACATCAAAAAAGGTCTTATGCACGACCTCCTCACCAACGGCATAGATGAAAACGGCACCATCCGCTCCCCAAAAACTCACAAATATAAAGAGAGTGAACTTGGGTTGATTCCTGAGGAGTGGGAAATTCAAAATTCTTCTATGCTATGTCATAGTATTGCCGATGGAACACACGACACCCCAAAACCTAGTTTTTTTGGATATAAGTTAATTACATCTAAAAACCTAAAAAATAACAAATTAGATACTACAGATGCATACTTGATATCTGAAGAAGATTATATAAATATCAATCAAAGAAGTAGGGTTGAGCAATATGACATCTTGTTTGGAATGATTGGAACAATAGGAAATCCTGTAATTATTCAAAATAAGAATATTGATTTTGCTATTAAAAATGTTGGTTTATTTAGGTTTAAGGGTAATTTGAAATTATCAATGTGGATGTATTTTTATCTTTCCAGCAAAATATTTGAGCAATATTTAGATATTTTACTCTCTGGAAGTAGTCAAAAATTTGTTTCGTTAGGTATGTTGCGAAATCTACCTATACCAATTCCAAAATTAAGAAAAGAGCAAGAACAAATTGCCAATATCCTAACAGCCCAAGACAAAAAAATAGAAACTGAAGAGAAAAACCTCGAAAAATTTAAAGAGCTTAAAAAAGGTTTGATGTATGATCTGCTTAGTGGAAAGGTGAGGGTAAAAGTGTGAGCAGTGTACGATCAGAAGATGAAGTGTTTTTAGAATTAGAAACATTATGTACATCCTCTGGTTATATTCATGCAATAGCTTTTTTATGTTTTAGAGATAATATTATTAAGTACGATGAAGAAGGGTTAAAGCCTGAAGATATTGCACATATATTTTCTCATGACAGACTTCTTAGAACAGAGATATCTACATTAATTGGTTTAATGATTAAAGAAGATATTGATTTTACAATTCCAAAGCCTGATATCCTTCAAAAATATATAGATAGAACAGATGAACTCATGCGAGAGCTACATCAAGCGATGCTGGCTCCTGCAAACTCAATATTTATGGATACTATCAAAAATAAAAAAGATGAAAATCCTTTTATAAGAGGGGCATTTTTAAGAGAGCCTATCTTTTATGGTGGAGAGTCTGCTTATGATTTTCAATATCTTGATTTGTCTGTTGAAAAGTACAGAGATGATAATGCTTGGTTTGTGAAAAATAAAGGATTTAGTATTGATGAAATGAAGGTTGTCATTAATGCTATAAAAGATATTCAACATGAAAAAATACTGAGCTTTCAAGATACTTTACTTAAAATAGATCCCTCAAAATGGACATTGCTCAATAATTATATATTTAGTGTGGAAGAAATAAAGAATAAAACGCATCTTGATAATAGTGTAATTATTAAGGCATTAGATGTATTTACAGTCAAAAATGAAAAAAATGAAACTTTTCAGTCTCTTAGTGATTTTAATATAACTAATGCAAAACCTCTTTTACAGTTAAATGAAAATAGCTATCTACTTTTACAACACTATAGCTTGTTAGAGGCATTTTATGAATCGCCTTTTTATTGGTTTATGGAAGATAAATCTTATAAAAAAATAGCTGAAGAACATCGAGGTGCTTTTACAGAAGATTTTTCATATAGTGCTTTATGTAAGGTCTTTGGTAAAGAGAATGTTTTTAAAAATATTGAGATATATGAGAACAAGAAAAGAATAGGTGAAATAGATGTACTGGTAGTATATGCAAATAGGGCCATCGTTTTACAAGCAAAATCTAAAAGGCTGACTTTAGAGGCACGAAAAGGAAATGATTTAGCACTCTCTAAAGATTTTAAGCATGCAATTCAAGATTCTTATGAGCAAGGAAAGGATTGTGCTCAGTTTATTCAAGATAGGAAGTATGTACTTAAGGATCTTAAAGGTATAGAGTTAAAAATAAGAAAAGATTTCAAAGAGGTTTTTATTTTTTGTATTATCTCTGATCACTATCCATCACTTGCATTTCAATCAAAGCAGTTTTTAAAATATGAAGAGTCAGATATTGTGAAACCTCCATTTATTATGGATGTTTTTTTATTAGATGTTATGGTTGAATTTTTAGATAATCCATTGTATTTTTTAAGTTATGTAAATAAAAGAACATCATATTTCAAAGAGTTTTTTGCTCAAAATGAGCTAACACTTTTATCGTATCATTTGAAAAGGAATTTGTATATCGATAATAAATATACTTTTATGATGATTGAAGATGATGTTAGTGCTGATTTGGATCAAGCTATGATGGTGAGACGATATGGAATAAAAGGCTTAAGGACACCAGAAGGTATATTGACTAAATTTAAGGGGACATATATAGGGAACTTTTTAGACAATATTGATAGTTATGAAGATGATTATTCTATAGAAATAGGGTTTTTCTTTCTGACTCTTTCTGAAGAGGCTATAGAACAGATTAATGATGGCGTTGAAAAAACAATAAGTTTATTTTTTAAAGATGGCAAAGGGCATGATTTTACGGCTGGATTTGATGATGCTAAAGCGGGTATAACGATTCATACAAATACGCTTGAGTACTCCAAAGCTTACAGTAGTCTGCTTGAACACTGTAAACGTAGGAAGTATATGCAACATGCAAATAATTGGTTTGGTCTTTGTGTAGATCCGCATAGTAAAACTGTAAAATTTGGAGTTATGTCAGATGCTGAATGGGTATATTCTAAAAAAATTGGTGAAGAGATAGTACATAATTTAGTTTCTAAAAATATTAAGATAGGACGAAATGAAAAGTGTTCATGTGGGAGTGGCAAAAAATATAAGAGATGTTGTATTAACAAAAACCTATAATAAAGATATGAGACAATTAGAGATAGAATTATCAGAAGTTAAAAGTGCATATAAAAAATTAAAACATGATGTCTATTACGATAATAGCAACTTGTATTTAAGAAAATAATTAGCTGATAGTAGTAAAAAGTCAAAAAAATTACCACTATTTTAATTATTGTGGTAGAATAATGGTAATTTTACTACTATAAGGCATACATACTATGGAAGTTGGTTATATTCCTCCTAAATTACCACTAAAGAAAGATATAGAATCAAAAGCAGTTCTCAAGCAAATTATCAAGGCAAATCGTGCCTTGGCAGAGTTAAAAGGGGCTGCTCGCTCCATACCAAACCAAAGCATACTTATAAATGCCCTTTCACTACAAGAAGCAAAAGACTCTTCAGAAATAGAAAATGTTGTCACTACTCATGATGAACTCTATCGCGCAGGTGTGAGCTCTCAAAACATTACACTAGAGGCTAAAGAGGTGCAGCGTTATCGTGAAGCACTCTATCTTGGCTTTGAACTTGTAGAGGAGAAAAAACTACTTTTAAAACGCCATATCGTAGCCATTCAGCAAAAGCTTGAAGATAATGATGCAGGGATACGCTCACAAAGTGGTACAGTACTCAAAGACAGTCGTGGCAATATAGTCTATATGCCACCGCAAAACTACCAGGATATTCAAGATTTGATGGATAATTTGGAGGAGTATATTAATAACAGTGAACTTGATGATTTTGATGTTCTGACCAAGATGGCAATTATACATTATCAATTTGAGTCTATTCACCCGTTTTATGATGGAAATGGCCGTACAGGTAGAATCATAAATATACTTTACTTGATACTCAATAATCTTTTGGATGTGCCTGTTTTATATCTTAGCTCTTATATTATAGAGCATAAAAGTGAGTATTACACACTTCTAAACAAAGTACGAAAAGAAGATGCATGGGAGGAATGGGTGCTTTACATGCTTAGAGGAGTTGAGAAGACATCACTTCAGAGTGTTGTGCTAATAGAGAAAATAGTAAGTTTGATGAATGAAACAAAAGAGATTTTAAAAAATAATTTTTCAAAGTTTTATTCAAAAGATTTACTTGAAATACTTTTCAAACATCCATATACAAAGATAACATTTCTTATAGATGAGTTGGGTGTAACTCGCAAAACTGCTACCTCATATCTCAAAGAGCTAGAAGCTTACGGCATACTCAGAAGTGTTAAAGTTGGGCGTGAGATATACTTTGTCAATGTCAAGCTTTTTGAGCTTTTACAGGTGAGGGGAAATGATGAGTAGCAGCTGGATACGAGAAGCCAACTATGTAGAAAAGAAGTTTTTAGAGCAGCTTGAGGCTCAAGGGTGGGAAACTCTAGTCGTTGCCGATAAAGAGAACAAACTTAGAACACAAAAAGCACTGCTTGGTCGAAGTAGTTTTAAAGAGGTGCTTTTAAAAGATAGACTCTTTAGTGCTATCAAAAAGATAAATGGTTCATGGCTTAGAGATGAACAGATAGATGAAGTTATAGCTACACTTGCAAATGTAAATGAGGGCTCTCTTTTTGAAAACAACCTTGCATCTACTGCACTTTTAGTTGAAAACACATCGGTAGATATAAACTATGAGACAGAGGCAAAATCTCCAACTGTAAGGTATATAGACTTTGAAAATGTAGAAAATAATGATTTTTTGGCAGTTTCACAGTTTATGGTGGATGGTGCTGAAACTATCATACCTGATATTACTCTGTTCGTAAACGGTATCCCTTTGGTGGTAGTGGAGTGTAAAGCTCCTGACATTACAGACCCAACTGCAGAAGCTGTTAATCAACTCAAGCGTTATATGAATACACGAGCAACTGAGCAGAGTGAAGGTGCATCAAGGCTCTTTTATACTAATGCTTTTGTGGTAACCAGCTCACGAACAGAGGCAAAATCTGGAACTATCAGTTCAAACTTGGAGCATTTTTTGAGCTGGAGAGATCCATATCCTAAAAGTTTAAGTGAGTTTGGTGATGATGAGCAAGATATTTTAATAGCGGGTATGCTTGCTCAACAAAACTTCTTAGAGATACTCAGAGATTTTACTATTGTGATGGGAAGTGGTCGAAAACGGATAAAAGTAGTGTGTCGTTATCAACAATATCGTGCTGTTAAAAAGAGTATAAAACGCATACTCGAAGCAAAAAGTGCCAAAGAGAGAAGTGGAGTTATTTGGCATACTCAAGGGAGTGGTAAATCACTCACTATGGTCTTTCTTATAAAGCACTCAAGAACGCTTGAAGCGATGCAAAACTACAAGATTGTTTTGATTGTCGATAGAAGTGACCTTGAAGAACAATTAGAAGAGACAGCAGCACTTACCGGAGAGAAAATTTTGGTAGCATCAAGTGCGAATGATTTGAAGAAAAAACTCTCCAATGATGTAAGTGATATTACTATGACTATGATGCAGAAGTTTAGTGATGATATTGAGAGTGCACTGAGTGAAAAAGAGGAGATACTTGTTCTCATTGATGAAGCACATCGTACACAGTACTCAAAACTTGGAGCCTCACTCAGACGTGCATTGCCAAATGCTGTTAAACTTGCTTTTACAGGAACACCGGTTGGAAAAACGGTTGATTCTTTTGGTTCTTACATAGATACTTATAAAATAAAAGAGGCTGTAGCTGATGGTGCGACAGTACCCATAATCTATGAGGGGATGACTTCAAAAGATGCGATTCAAAACAGAGGAGAGTTTGACTCAAAATTTGAAGATCTTTTTGGGGAGCTTACAAAGGAACAGATAGAAGAGATAAAGAAAAAGTATGGAACAAAAGGAGATATCCTCGAAGCACCTAAACGTATAGAGGTGATAGCCAAAGATATGGTGAGGCACTACATAAAAAATATCTTGCCAAATGGTTATAAAGCGCAAGTGGTAAGCTCTTCACGAAGAGCTGCACTTCGTTACAATAAAGCACTGACAAAGGCTCTCAAAGAGTACCATGAAAATATGATAGATGATGAACCTTATAAAGAGTTAGTTGGCAGACTGAGGTCGAGTGTTGTTATATCACATCAGCACAATGATAATCCAGACGAGTTTCCAAAAGAGCTTAGCTCAAAAACACATAAAGAGAAGAGTGTAGCAGAGTTTAAACAAACTCTTGAAGTCTCACCCCTTGCTTTTTTAGTAGTGAGTGACATGCTTTTAACTGGTTTTGATGCTCCCATAGAGCAGGTAATGTATCTTGATAAAAAATTAACAGCACATAATCTTCTTCAAGCTATAGCACGGGTAAATAGAACTTATGAAGGAAAATCTCAAGGGCTTATAGTGGACTACTATGGTGTGGGAGTACATCTTAAAGAGGCTTTGAGTAATTATGAAAATGATGAGATAGAAGATGTGATGAGTGATAAGAGTGAATTTTATAATCAACTCGAACTTGCTCATAGAAAAGTGATGCAGTTCTTTGATGAACATGGCATAGAAGAGATAAGTGAAGCAACATTTGAGGATGCTATTATTCTTTTAGCAGATGAAAAATTGCGTCAAGAATTTAAAGTGGTTTTTAAAGAGTTTGCAAAAGTTATAGACTTTATCTTGCCAGATCCTATAAAGCGATTTTATCTTGATGATGCAAAAGTTTTAGCAGCCATTAAAAATGAAGCTGCACGAAGATATAGAGATACTGCACTTAACATTGAAGGTATTGGTGCTAAAGTAAAAGCTTTGATAGATGAGCATCTTGTAAGTAAAGGAATAGAGACAAAAGTACGAGCTATCTCCATACTTGATGATGAATTTGAACAGGCACTTAAAGGTAGAAGTGACAAAGCAGTTGCTTCTGAAATGGAACATGCTTTGCGTTATACTATCCGTATAAACCTAGATAAAGATCCAATATATTATAAATCTTTAGCTGAAAAGTTGGAAAAAATTATTGCAGAGCATAAAGGGGAGTGGGAAAAACTTGTAGAAAAACTTTCAAAGTTTAAAGAAGATATGCAAGATGGTCGTGAGCTTCTAGAAGTATTCAAAAAGATAGGCTGCGAAGTATGTATGCCTTACTATGATCTTTTTGTCAGTTATTTTAGTGAAGAGGAGTGCACGAAGAAACTATGTGATGCTATAGTGGAACTAGTCATTAACAGTGTTGAAATGGCATCACGGGAGATACAAAGAGTTGATTTTTGGGGTGCAACAGGTCAGAGTGCAAGACATAATTTAGAGAACTATCTTGTTGGGCTCATTGCCAACACCAAACAAAAGAGTTTGATTACAAAAATTGCTGAGATAAAAGAGCAATTTATGAGTATCACTAAGGAAAATCATAAAAAATTGGAAGGCTTAGAGCTTGCTAATTGACTATGATGTTGTTCGTTCAAATCGTAAAACTATAGAAATTTCTGTAGAGCGTGATGCTAATATTTTGGTAAAAGTTCCTTATGCGTTAGATGATACAGTTATAGAAAAAGAGGTATATAAAAAAAGATTTTGGATTTGGGAGAAACTTTCAATAAAACAGTTGTATCAGAGTGATATAGAGCATAAAAAATTTATTTCGGGAGAGAGCTTTTTATATTTAGGAAGACGTTATCGCTTAGAAATGAGTGATGAATATATAGAATTAAAACTTAAAAATGGATGGTTTGTTCTTGGTAAGAAAAACAAAGCAAATGCAGCAGAAGTTTTTAAATCCTGGTACAGTGAGCATTTGAAAATCAAGCTGCGTGAGCGACTTAATATATTTGAAAAAAGTCGGGATATAGCCGTAAAAGAATTTCGGGTGTTAGAATTAGGCTATCGTTGGGGTTCCTGCTCAAAAGATGGTACACTTAACTTTAACTGGAAGATAGCAATGGCACCTTTGGGAGTTGTTGATTACATCATTGCTCATGAAATTGCACATCTAAAAGAGGCAACACATAGTGAAAAATTTTGGAAAGAGGTTCAAAGACTTATGCCGAATTATCTGGAGAAAAAAGAGTGGTTAAAGCAAAATGGACAGGAACTTTCTATTTAAAAGTGTAAAGTGTTTTGTAAACAAGTGTAAACTTTTGTGTAAAGTAAAGCAAAATATTTTGTAAACTCAAGCATCTGCAAAGTCCTACTAGTTAGTTAATGGAGGTGATGTAGTACTAAAAAAGGAAACGGGAAAAAAATCTCTACCTCTAAAAAATTTTATCTTCAAAGAGTTACACTTTACAAAAAAACTGTTACAATTTTCTTTTTAAACTTCTTATTATTTAATAAGCATTGACCACAACAATGTCAACAAAGTGGAGATACTTTAAAATCTTAAAAATTAAAGTTGGAGCTTATAGTTTTCCTATATCTATAATCTTTATACTACAAAAAAATAGTGAAGCATTTTGTACTTACAAAAAGTAAAGTTACCAGTTCTTTTTAAAACTGTGAAGCATATTTATTGAAATATGTTGGGAGATACATACATCTAACTAGTTACAAGTCTAAATAAAACTTGATAGTCCGTTTATATGTTTTTTGACGAAAAAGTAAAAATAGAATGACTCAACACATACCTGTAACTAGAGGCAGGAAAACATTAAAATAAAGACTTAGAAAATGAGAGGAAGTGTATATCATCAAACTGCAAATTTAGTTAAAGTTATATTTGTTGAAGGTGCAAAAAAAGAAGAACGAACCAACCCTAATCATGAATACTATCAATGTGTAGCATCTTTTAATACAATGAATACTTATCGAAGTGTTTGGAATAATTTTTTTAATTATCTTCGAGAACATTGGAAATTAAAAAATTGTGAATTTATCACTGAAGAACATATTGAAGCTTATTTTGAATATAAGATTGAATATTATCCAAGTAAACAATATGCAGAAAAAATATCAGCAGCACTTGGTAAATTAGAAATAGCTCTTAATAAGTATTCTGCAAAAATGTATAGAACTCCCACAATTTATAATTTCCAAATAAGACAAAAAATTCTTACTAAAGCAAGGGATTTTAAGCTTGTAGCCAATAATTATGCAAATAGAACTTATCAAAATCCATTGCTGATAATCAAAAATCTACCAAAATATGAATATCAACTTGCTGCTAAAATACAGTTAGAAGGTGGTGCTCGTGTTGAAGGTGTAGGATTGATTAAGAGAGAACAGTTGCATGGTGTACGCGTAGATAAAATATCTAAAATACAAAAAGGTGTAATTGAAACAAAAGAAAAAGGCGGTAAAGTTGGTGATATTTTAATCTCTCAAGAGACTTATCAAGAAATGGAAAAGTATTTTATAGATTCTAATATTTCAATTTTTAAAATTAAATATCAAGATTATGCAAATGATATAAAAGATGCATGTGCTTTAGCTGATGAAAATTCTAAGGGTAGCCATGGTTTCAGATGGACTTTTGCTCGAAACAGGGTTAGAGAATATCAAAAACATGGTTATACTTATGAACAAGCACTTCAAGGTGTCAGTTGGGAAATGAAACACTTTAGAGCTTCAATCACTGAACATTATTTAGGAGTTTGAAATGAAAATATTTAAGATGAAGTGAGTATTTAATAGAATTGAAATAAGTTGCTCTCGCTAGGATGTTGGCAACTTATTTTTTTTTAGAGCAAACTAATATTTGATACCCTTTAATATGCAATATTCAAATAAGCAATAGAAGATTTGATTTTTACATCTGTATTTAGAAGTTGTGTATTTGTTGTACTGTATCTTACACCAAGACCAACACCTTTATATATTGTATATACTGCTGAAGCACTATATTGAGCAGCCCAAGAATTTTTCTTTACAATATTATCACGAGTTACACCATAACCAAGACCAGCTTTAAAAGTAAGAGGTATATCAAATTTATCTTTAAATGTATATCCTACAAGAGCATCAACAGCCATAGTGTATGCAGCACCAGAAGTTGTAAGTGTGTATCCACCACTTGTTTGCGTTCTTTCAACTTTAAATGTGTTGATATTAAAACCTGCGCCAACTAAAAAACCTTTTAAGGTATTTTCTTGAGGTTTCATTGTACCAT
>JASFZD010000076.1:0-7039 GCA_045046645.1 Sulfurimonas sp.
ACCTCCTAACCTGTGTAGTTTAGTTCCAAAGTGGTGGCTAACCTTTCCTTGGGCTGGATTATCCAGCTTGATTGCCTTAGCTTTGCTTGGCACACTCATGATAGTATTTTCCAAATATAATTCCAATAATTAAGGCATATAATAGTTGAAAATATTCTACATGATCAATAAAAAACTCTGTTAGCTGAGAAAGCAATGTAATAAAGAATACTTTTTTAAAAATTTTTATTGTATTACTGTTCATTGAGTCCAATCTTAATATTAAACTTACAAAATAAGAATAAATGACCGTTCCAATCAAGCCACATTCTATAAGTAGCCATAAGTACATAGAATGTAATCCATAGTTACTATTTATTCCCATAGTATTATCCATTTGATCTACGGTACTTTGGAATACACCTGTTCCAATTCCAATAATATAATGTGATTGAAAATGATTAAAAGCTACAATCCAAATTTCCAATCTTTTATTAAAAATCTCATCCAGAAATGCAAAATCTTTATTTAACATATAGTACAGTCCAAATATTCCAAATACAAATAGGATTTTATATGTGAATTTCAAAGAAAAATATTCTAAGAGTATACCAAGAATAACTATTCCCAAAGCCATATCTGACCCACTCAATAAGACTCCCATAAATAATATAGACAAAATTATATATCTAGTATTTTTATATAAATTCTTTATATATTTTAATATAACAAAGGATATCCCAGATACGATGCCAAAAGGATTAGGGTTACCATACAATGAATCAACTTTCCAGCTAATAGTGTAATCTCTAATTGGACTTATTATTCCATTTTTATACAAAAAGAAATCTATTAAACCTATTAATACAAATATTATCTGATATAATATAAATAATTTAATCCATTTATAAACTAGTTTGTCTCCATACTTTTTAATGTTTATGTATACATAGTATGTTAATCCATATTGCAAAAGGAATAAAAGAGCAAAAGCTAATGCTTTATAAGACATAAGGTAAAAAGACACAAGTATTAAATAAATAATAAACAATAATAATACATCTATTTTAGTATGTAATTTGTGATTTACTTGTAATCTATAAACTAAACCAATAGATCCAAAATAAAGAAGCCCAATTTTATCAAGGTCTCCATAAATAAAGGTAGACAGAACATATCCAATGAAAAAAACATGTATCAATCATTGCTCTTCATTAAAATTTCATCTATAAACTCCCGTACAGCACCATCTCCACCTTTTTTAGATAGTTTTATAATATTTGGTATATTTTTAATGCTATCAAGTGCATTTGATGGACAAGCTTTTAAACCTACACTTTCAAGTAACTCTTTACAGTTTATATCATCGCCTATGTAGGCTACTTCATTTAAACTAATATTTTCTTTTTTGCATATCTCTTTTGCTATTTCAAGTTTTCCTTTATGCTCTAATCCTTGGTAAAGATAATCAACTTTCATCTTTTTAGCACGATTTTCTACCATCTTAGTATTTTCACTTGTGATAATTCCAGTTTTTATACCTGCTTTTCGTAGAAGTTCAAATCCTTTTCCATCGTGGGTATTAAACTTTTTAAACTCTTCTCCATTTTCACCATAGTACATACCTGCATCTGTAAGTGTTCCATCGACATCAGATAAAAAAAGTTTAATAGTTTTTTGAGTAGATTGATTAGGTAAAATATGTTTTTTCATAAGCTGTTCTTTTATAATCCAATCATCTTCTTCATCTATCTCAACAGATGTAAATTCTGCCATTTCATATATGACTATATTACCACTTAATCTATTTTTATCTTTTTTAATATTTTTGATACTATTTATATAAAAAGCACCATTTTCCATAAGCATACCATCAAAATCTTGTCTTCTTGGACGGTTTTTATAGTCATAGTTTAGAGGTGTAGCATCATCATTCCAGTAAAATCTTTTTGTTCTTACACATGTTAGAAGTGAATCAGCATTTTCTTTTTTGAGTTTTTCTAAAGCTTCATCAAAATCTTTTGTTTGTGTAAGTGGTGAAGTTGCTTGCACTAATAAAAATAGGTCATTATCACTAAAACTATTTTTTTCTATAAATTCTATCATTACAGATTCTGTACTTGCTGTGTCATTTGCATTTTGAGCTTCTCTATCATAAACTTTGACTTTAGACAATCCAAAATTATTTACAACTTTTTTTATCTCATCACAATCAGTAGCTACATACACTTCATCAATATTTGAAGAATTTTGCAGCGCTAAAAGATTCCAATAGACCAAAGGCTTACCACAGAAATTTTTTATATTTTTAAATGGTATGCTTTTACTGCCACATCTTACTGGTATAAATGCTATGTTCATGACTATTTTCTATTCTTTAGTTTATCTCTTTGAACTTGCTCTATAGGAAGTATTTCACTATCTTTATAGTGTAGTGCTTCATAAGCTGCATTTACATCTCTTACAAGTTTTTGTAGTCCTTGAGGTTCAAGTGAAGCTGCATGGTCAGTACCTTTCCAAGTTCTATCTTTTGTGAAATGTCTCTCTATCCATCTTGCACCTAAAGTAAATGCAGCTACATCAAGTGCTACACCTAAATGATGACCAGAAAAACCTATCTCATTTACTCTACTTTCAAAATTATCATAAAGCCAATTTATCTCTAAAAGTGCTACATTTTTTGCAGGTACTGGATAGCCTGAAGTACAAGAGTATATTAAAAGTCTTGATTTTGCTTGATCTGTCTCTTCAAAAAATGAAACGATCTCTTCAACTTCTTCTTTTGTAGTCATACCAATAGATAATTGAACTTGCCCCTTAAACTCATCTCTAAGAACTTTTAACATATCAAAGTTATTGTTACAAGCTGATGGGACTTTTAAAAACTCTGGTTCAAAAGTAATCATCTCTTTTGCACTTGTAACATCCCAAACAGATGTACTATAAACTATACCTATACTGTCACAATACTCTTTTAATTCTCTATTTTGAGCTACATCAAACTCTAAAAACTCTCTATGCTCTCCATAAGTGTCTCCGTAAGAGTTTGCAGGTACTGGGTGTACTGCATTATATTGTTCTTCTGTTAAAAGTTCTTTATTGTTTCTTTTTTGGAACTTAACATAACCTGCTCCAGCCTCTTTTGCTAAATCTATTAACTCTTTTGCTATATCCATTTGTCCCATATGGTTACAACCTATCTCAGCTATAATTTTTGGTGATTTATAATCAAATTTAAATGCCATTTTCTTTCCTTTTTTAGTTTTATTTATTTTTTACTCTACCATATTTATCAGAATAACGAATAATATCATCTTCTCCAAAATCTTCACCTAATTGAACCTCTGAAAATATAATATTTTCATCACTACTATTTATAATTTGATGTTTACATCCTTTTGGAATATAAATATACTTTCCAGGATAAACATCAAGTTTTGATTCACCTAATACCACTATTCCATTACCTTTTATAACTACCCAGTGTTCTTCTCTTTTTTTATGTTCCTGTAGGCTAAGTTCACTATGTGGAAACACTGTAATAACTTTTACTTGAGCATGAGTAGTTAAAATAGTACTTTTATAGAATCCCCAAGGACGATTATATATCTCATGTTCTAAAGTATGCTTATCAAACTTTGTAAAATCATAAGTTAAATCAAAGGGAATATTTTCTAAAAGCATTAGATGAAACTGTTTTTTTGTAATAATATTAGTTAATTGACTATTTTCATCAACTGTTGGTAAAAAGTCTATTTTCTCATTTTTAAATAGTTCACAAACTTCATCAAATGTTGAATCTATTTTTAAAAACTTAAACTCTTTATTGACTATTTTATCTATACCATTTTCAATGGTAAAACCATTTAAGAATGCTCTTCTTATATCTCCATCAGTTAATGTAGCATATAGTTTTTTGTCATTATCTAAAATAATTAAGAATCTTTTTTTATTTGCTTGAATCATGCTTAATGCATCTTTGATTAATGCTGTTTTATCTAAAGTTATGGTTTTCATGAGCTCCCTTCTTTTTTGTAAAAATAATTAGTAGCCTCAACAAACCCATCAACACTACCACAGTCAAATCTTCTTCCATCGAACTTATAGGCAAGTACTTTTCCCTGTTTTGCAAGAGTTAAAAGGGCATCAGTTATCTGAATCTCTCCACCTTTTCCTGCTGGTGTCTCTTCTATGATGTCAAAGATCTCAGGAGTTAAGATGTAGCGACCTATGATGGCTAGGTTACTTGGCGCATCTTTTGGGTCTGGTTTCTCTACCATGTTGTTTACTCTAAAGAGATTCTCTTCTATGAGTTCACCTGCTATGACACCGTACTTGTTTGTCTCTTCTTTTGGTACTTCTTTTGGTACTTCTTTTGGTACTTCTTCTATGGCTACCACGCAGCACTCTGAGTGTTTAGCATAGACTTCAGTCATCTGAGTAAGTACTGACTTGCCATCGTTGTCACACAGGTCATCTGCTAGGACTACTGCAAAAGCTTCCTCACCTATGAGAGTTTTTCCTGTAAGTATGGCATGTCCTAAACCTTTCATCTCTACCTGTCTTGTGTAGCTGAAAGTACACTTTGCGATGGCAGCTCTTATACCACTCATAAGTACCTCTTTTGAAGTACCATCTATCTGCTGTTCAAGCTCATAAGATCTATCGAAGTGGTCTTCTATGGCACGTTTCCACGACCTGTCACTATGGCCATAGTCTCCATACCAGCTTCCATAGCTTCTTCTACACCATGCTGAAGAAGTGGTTTAGTAAGTATTGGCAACATCTCTTTTGGTATCGCTTTTGTAGCAGGGAGAAACCTCGTCCCGTAGCCAGCTGCTGGGAATAGACACTTTGTTATCCATCTAGTTATATACCCCACCCTTTAAAATTTCTAGCTCTCTTCGTAGCTGATCATACTCAGCTTTTTTTGTTTTAACAAACTTCTCTGTTAAAGCTATTTTCTCTTTTATACCATCTTCTGTTAGTAAGTATTTATACTGAAGTTTGTTTTGAGAGTTTATAAACTTTTCACTTTTTAGCATGCCTTTTTCTATCAGTGCACGGATTACATAGTTTATTTTCCCCATACTGTAGCCTAGTTCATCTGCCAAATGCTGTTGGGAAGTTGCTTTGTTTGTGTTTCTAAATATTTCTAGTTGAAGTTCTTCACTATTAATAGTTTGAATTATACTCTATTCAAGCTTTGAAAAGTCTTGAAAAACAATAATTTTAAAAAATTTCTACTGCTCTACTGCATAACTCTCCTACTACATCATATAAGTCTGTAAAAACTCTTTTAGCTTCTCTGCATGTAATCATCTCTAAACAAATTTAATGGCTAATATTGCAATTTCATTAAACTTTAAGATTTACTCCATCAGTAGGTAGTTATATTTATGTTATAGAGCCACTTGCAGATTCCCAGATAAGCGACTAATTTAATTTTTGTAGTTAAAAAAGTTGAAATCTAATTTCATATAGGTTATAATTTTTTACTACAAAAATTTAACAGAAAAGAGATTCAACTTATATCTAAAATTATATCTTCATTTTCAAAAATATGGCTTAAAGTTAAAAACTTAGAGAACTCACTATTTCCACAACTACAAGAGCAGTTAGGTGTATTAAGCACCAAAGAACAAAAGCTAATAAAGATACTAGACTTTGCCGAGATAGAGAAAAATATTACAGTAGTATCCATTACTAATGCTCCAAAAGATAGAGAACAAATTGCAAGAGCTTTTATTGCTAAGAGTGCCAAGATTAAACTCTGAAGTGCAATTTTTGAAAATTTAAAAGTAGAAAATTCTGAGTGTGACTTTTTCGCTTTTAAGTACCTAATTATAGAGCAATTTAGCTTGTTGTCTAATTTGGTATGAACTTATTAGGATAGCTTATGAAATAGATAAATATTTTACAAGATCGACACAATCAGTTTCTTGAAATACTCCAAATAAAATCACTACACCTTATGAAGGATTAGAAACAATAAATATAGATATGGAAATATTAAAGGCAAAAGCTATACTATATTGTTAAAGATTGCAAAAAAGTAATTGTTCCAAATATTTTACTTTTCGGTGCTACAACTTTTAATTAAACAAGAGTACAATATCGATAGATATCAAAACAAAGGAAAGGGTTTAGATAAAATTAGAATAATTTTACGTTGAATAGAGGTAGTGAATGATGGATTTAGAAAAATATAAAAAATATTTAGCTCAAATAGGATTGGCAAATAATTCAATAAGCTTCTACAGTTCCCATATAACGACAGGGTTACAAATATTAGATAATATTGAGGAATTTGATAATTTAAATAACATTTATAAATTGAAAAAATTAGCAAATAAAGGTACAGATTATAAAGAAATTTATGATAAGTATCACGATGGAAATGATGATACATTTAATGATAATCGAAGTGTCTCACGAAGTTATATGAGATTTTTACAGTTTACTAAGATTATCAAAACTCTTGAACTATATGAAAAAGATACAGATAAGTTTCCACTTAATG
The DNA here is from genome assembly GCA_045046645.1 of Sulfurimonas sp. Taxonomy (GTDB): domain Bacteria; phylum Campylobacterota; class Campylobacteria; order Campylobacterales; family Sulfurimonadaceae; genus Sulfurimonas. The sequence continues at coordinate 6,503 of JASFZD010000076.1, forward strand.
GAGCATATACATTTTTTACGATTTTTACAAAAAAAGAAAAATATCCAGTTAAAGCCATATGTAGATATATAAAAAATAATTTAGAATTAGATAATAATTTTACAAAAGATCAAGCAATTAAAAAATTAAAAAGTATATTTAATAAAAAGAATATTCAAATAATTGATATTAGAAATATTGATGATCCAATACCCCTTAATTTATTAGAAAATAAAATTCTCTATGGTCCTCCTGGTACAGGTAAAACACATAAACTACAGGAACTTCAAAAACGATATGGTAATAGATATATAACAGTAACTTTTCATCAAAGCTATGGATATGAAGATTTTGTAGAAGGATTAAAAGCAAAGCTAAATGAAGAATCACATCAAGTTTATTATGAAGTCGAAAAAGGTGTTTTTCGAGATATTTGTGAGAAAGCAGAAAAAGATTCTAAAAATGATTATGCAATTTTTATAGATGAAATCAACAGGGGGAATATTTCGAAGATTTTTGGAGAACTAATTACTCTGATAGAACTAGATAAAAGAATTG
>JASFZD010000077.1:0-23418 GCA_045046645.1 Sulfurimonas sp.
CCAATTCATAGATATAAAGATAAAAGTCTTGAAGAATTATTGCCTTGGAATGTTAAGCTGGATTAGGTTACTGTAGGGGTATCAGACTTTGTGGATACCATTAATGCATAGTGAAATGAATAATCAACTTGTTCAAGCTCTTTTTTTCGGAGGAATGCTTGTTGTGTTTATCTACAATTTTATTTTGTATCTCTTTTCCAAGAATAGTATTTATCTCTATTATGTCGGTATGGTCTTTGTCTTAACACTGCATCACCTAAGTTTAAGAGGGATGATATCTTACCTCTTACCTAATAATAATGAGATAGTTATGATACAAACCGCAATGCCAGTATACTATACAAGTATGGCAGTTATTGGGGTTATCTTATTTGTAAGAAAGTTTTTGAATCTATACCGATATCGAAAAATTGATTTTTTATTGAAATTTTATATGTTTCTAGTAGTACTAATAATGCTTTTTAGTTCTAAAGAGTTCTACTTACTTAATTTAGTTGCTCATATGACAATACTTATGTCTATCTCTTTGGAAGTAATTGGCGTATATCTTTTTATTACAAAAAAAGAGAAATATGCAAAATATTTTGTGATTGTGTGGACTATAACTTTCAGTGGGTTTATATTAACCGCACTATATCATGCCGGTCTTGTAAATCTTCCATCATCACATATATTTGAATTAACGCTGATTACGGAAGCTTTACTATTTTCAATAATTTTAGCAAACCAAATTAATGATCTCAAGAATGAAAAGTTAAAGCTATCAGTAAGTTTACTTGAACAAGAGAAGAAGGAACATCAAAAAGATAAAATAATTCAAGAGCAAACTAAACTAGCTTCAATGGGTCAAATGCTTGGAGAAATTGCTCACCAATGGAAACAACCTTTATCTGAGATAAATTCTGTTGTTTTAGACTTAGAGACTGATTTTCATCAAAAGAAATTAACTCACGATAGCTTAAATAATAATCTAACACAGATTGAAGCTGTTACAGAGTACATGTCACAAACTATTGAGGATTTTAACTCATACTATAAAGATAGCGATGATAAAGGAACTGTTAGCTGTGAAGAAATCGTAAAAAAAGCCTTAAGCCTACTAGAGAGTTCATTAAAAGCAAACTCTATAACAGTAACTACTCAGATATTAGATAAAACAAAGCTAGATGGCTATTCAAGTAAGTTAACTCAAGCTCTGATTATTATAATTACAAATGCAAAAGATGCTTTATTGGAACAAAATATTGATAACAAAATAATAGAGATTATTGTTGCAAAGGAAGGAAATAAACATATAATTACCATTGAAGATAATGCAGGTGGTATCAAAGAAGATAATATTCAAAAAATATTTGAACCTTACTTTAGTACAAAATTTAAATCAAAAGGTGTTGGCATTGGGCTATACATAGCAAAAAAATTAATTGAAGATGATGGAGTAGGTCATCTAACTGTAGTAAATAAATTAATGGGAGCGAGGTTTAAAATATCATTATGAATAAAGAAATAACACTGCTCTATGCAGAAGATGAGATGAGTATTAGGAAAAGCTATGTCCGCTACATTAGACACAAGTATAGCTTTAAAGTTGATGAAGCCTTTGATGGTTTAGAAGCTTTAGAACTTTACAAGATACACCAATATGATATTATTATCACAGACTTGACTATGCCGAATATGGATGGATTAGAGTTAATTGAAAAAATAAGAGAAATTTCTTATAGCACGAAAATTATTGTCTTAACAGCTCATAGTGAACAAGAGAAGATGCTTGCAGCTCTTGATCTATTAATAGTTAACTACCTTATTAAACCTATCAGTAGAAAAAAGTTATGTGATGTTATCGATGTGGCATTAAAAATTCTTTCTATTAAAGGTGATAAAGAAAATATTTTACACTTAGAAGAAAATACAAAATGGCATTTAGAGACTTGTGAGCTATACACAAACAATGAAGAAGTGAAATTAACAAAAAGAGAGAGTTTACTTTTAGAAATATTATGTTTAAATATAAATATAAAAATTTCTACTACAGATATATTTTTACATATTTGGTACGAAGACTTTGATAAAGAGTATAATCCTGACTCTGTTAGAACTTTAGTTAAAAAATTAAGAAAAAAGCTACCTCAGAATATTTTAGAAAATATTTATGGGGGCTTTTATCGATTAAATACACAAATCTCTTTATGAGTGTCATGTTATCTATTTAATGCACTTGTTTTGGGATTTTTTGGAATGATATCGTTTTGCTATCTCTAAACAAACTAAAAAATAAGAACGGAAATTGCTTAAAGAGTTAGAAAAGAGAAATTAATGCACAGAAGTGCAAGTTTTGCGGGAACAAAACCGATAAAAATCAACTTTTTAATTTATGCACTAGTTTGATATTGTATGGCAATATCTTAAACTTTATTATTTTAGATATTGAGTTATTGATCGATTTATTCTATCAAGTTCATTAGAATACTGCTTCACAAAAGATGGAACAAGTTCATACTTTTTAAATAGCAATCTTTGAAGTATTTCAGTAGCAAGTGCTTGCATATCTTCTGCACCTATAGAGCCTGAGAGTCCTCTAATATCTACACATAACATTCTTAACTGCTCATATCTAAAATCTTTTACCAGTTTATCAAAGACTCTTGCACTATCTCCATAGGCATCTTGAAATTCAGACAGTATCTCTTTATAAAATATTTCACTTGAACTAGATTGGCTTATCCCTAGTTTAACATTCAATCCATCGAGATATTCAATACTTATTTCTTTTCTTGTTTTACGTCGTCTATCTTCTTTTCTTTCTTTGATAAACTGAGCAAATACTGTAAATAATTTTTCTTTTTTTAGAGGTTTAGCTAAATAACCATTCATTCCGCAGTTAAACATATTTTCAACATCCGAGATAGCTGTTAGTGCACTTAGAGCAATTATTGGAATATTGTTAAATTTTTCATCCTCTCTAATCTTTGATGAAGCAACATAACCATCCATTATAGGCATATTTATATCCATAAATACTATATCTATTTTTCTATCACTCTCTAGCATCTTAAGAGCTTCTTGACCATGATTTGCAATAGTTATCTTCATGCCTGATTTACCTAAAACTCCAGAAAAAACTTTTTGGTTTATATAGTTATCTTCTACAAGAAGTACATGAGTCCCTCTAAATTCAGCAAATTTATTTAAAGTTATATCTTTTGTATCATCAAAAGTATTTCTATATACTTCAAGAGTATCTTTACTATTAGTGATTTCTACTTTACTCGACTCAGTATTTTTTACAAAAAATTCTTCCATCGTCTCGTTTAGTTGTTGTCTTGTAAATGGTTTGTTTAACTGTTTATCTGCTACTGTACTATTTATATACTCTTGTGAGTCTTTAAATATGTTATTTGCGGATATACTTTTGCACTCTTTATCATCAAGAGCATTTATAACTTTTTTTGTATATAGTTTTTCATCTATTACAAACAAATCATACTCCGAAAAATTTGGTGGATTTAAAAGAAAGTTATCTTTTAAATCCACTGTAGGATTATGTCCTAAACCTGAAAAAATATTTTTTATAGCAAGTGATGCATTATATGAAGTGTCTACAATATAAACTTTTTTATTTTTGACGATAGATATCTCTTCTTTGGACTCTTCTTCTGCTAATGGAATATCTAATACAAATTTTAAATTTTCTTTATTCTTTACTGCTATAAGTTTACCACCGAGAAGATTGGACAATTCTTTTGCTATAAACAGACCTAAACTATCGTAACTATTCGTTTCTTCATTGTAATTTGCATTGAAAATATTTTCACTATTTTCCATACCAATATTTGTATTACAACTGATTGTAAAAGTAAGGTTCTCTTTTTTGTTAAATATATTACTTTTTGATATTTTTAAAATCACTTCAGTTGCACTATTTTCAACACAATAGAGTAGAAGATTTACAAGAATTTTACCGATATTTAGCGTGTCTCCCTTAAAATTTTCAGGAACAGTTCCTTGCACATCATAGATTAGCTCTACTCTCAAATTTTTTGTATTTATTTTTAATGTTCCTACAATATCGTTCAAAAGATTTGTTAGGTTCATAGTTTCATTTACTATTTTAATTTTTTTAGATTTTATTCTTAAAAACTCAATAAGATTTGTTGTAACTGCTAAAAGTTTATCCTCAGAGTGTATAACATCTCTTAATCCATTTTCTATATCTAGTTTATCGTTGGATATTCTTTTTGCTATTGCGACATTTTCTTTTGCAATATTTTGTATGTTTTCACCCATGCTTGACGCAATCTGATCTTGTGTTTGATTTATTTTACCAGTTGCCTCTTCTATCTCTTTTATTTTTTTCTTAAAATTATTTAGCTTTTCTGAAAACAAATACACTGCAATAATTCCAACAATTGCGAGACTAAATAGAGCCATCCAAAGTGTAAAACTTTCATTTTGAGTATCTATATTACCTATTTGTATCGCAGCAGATAGTTGTAAACTAAGCAAAGTTAAAACTATTATATATAAAAGTATTTTGTTCATCATCATATCTTTGTGGTAATATTTTAATATTCGTCTAAATTATACTTTTTTTTAGATAATATAGTAATTAATTTAGATAATTCTACTTAAAATATGAATGACTGACTATCAGTCATTTATTATAATTTAAGTCTATTTTTCTTATAATTAGTTGATTGACTGATGGTCGGTCATTTTAAAAGAAGGAATGTTTATGGCAATTATCGTAGATAAAATACAGAAGAGAAAAGATATCGCACTCTCTTGTAAAGAGCTTTTTGTTAACAATAGCATAAACGAGCTTACCATTGCACAGGTGGCAAAAACGGCTGGTGTTGGAAAGGGGACTATTTATGAGTATTTTAAAAACAAAGAAGATATAGTTTTTGAGATAGTCAATATCTTGCTTCAACAACACAACGAAGAAAAGCATCAAAAAATCCAAGCTCTTAAAACATCTAAAGAGAAGTTAAAAATCTTTTTTTATGTCTTTTATGATGATAAAAATGCACAACTTAGAAAACTTTACAAAGAGTTTATCTCCATCTCTCTTATAAACTCCAATGTAGAAATGACAGAATTTCAAACGAAATGTACTACTACATACTTTAAGTGGTTTGAAGAGATTATCCAAGAGGGAGTAGATAGAGGTGAATTTATCGCCGATGCTAAAAAACTTGCAAGAGGGCTTTTTAGTGTTGGTGAAGGTATGTTCATTTCAAGTGAAGTAACTACAACTATAGAAGATTTAAAAAAAGAGCTAGATACTTTTTTTGATACTTTATTTGATTTATTGGAGGTAAAAGATGAAACTAAAACTGCTACTGCTCATAGCTCCTCTACTCGTATCTGGGGATAATTTAAAAGAACTTATCGACTTTGCTACGATACATAACGATTTAGTGATAGCTAAAAACTATACTTTAGCATCTAAAGCAAAAGAGGTCGAGTCTAAACAGAGTGCTTACTTTCCAACTGTTGATATAGGTGGCTTTTATCAAAGAGATGATGAAGCCTCGCCATTTCAAGCAGGGGATGTTTATAGTGGATTTGCAAAAGTTGGTTTAGATATCTATGATGGTGGCAAAAAATCATCTCAAATAGAGCAATCAAGACTTTCACTTCTTTCATCTACTTATGATAAGAAAGCATACAAAAAAAGTTTAGCACTTCAAATAACAGAAGATTTTTTTACTATAAAAAGTTTAGAGTCAACCCTTAACACAAGAGAGGAAGCAAACAAATCTTTAAAAGCACAACTCCAAAGAATCACTCGTTTTTATGAAGCAAAAATGGCTACAAAAGATGATGTAGACAGAGTTCAAGCAGATTTTGATACCAATATCTACAACATGGAATCTATCAAGTTTCAGATACTCTCTTTAAAATCACAACTTGAGCTTAAAGTTGGGAAGAGGATATCAAGTCTTGAAAAATCATCATTTATAAAAAATAGTTCTAAAAACTACAAAACCCTAGATAGTGCACATGCGCTTATCTCACAAAAAAGCTCTATACAAAAAGGAGCTAGTGCCATTGATAGTTTTTACTACCCTAACTTAAGAGTTGAAGATACTTACAGTCTTTATGGGTATGAAAGAATAGATCCAAACCTAATCGCACTCAATGCTTCCCCTTTAGATAAACAAAACACCCTACTCTTAACACTTAACCTCAGAGTGTTTGATTATGGAAATATCGCAAAAACAAAGGAAGCCGTTTTACTAAATGCTCAGGCCTTAGAAGCACAGATACTCTACCAAACAAAAGAGCAAAAAGTGCAATATGAGCTCTCAATAGCAAGGATAAAAACAGCAAACGCAAGAATAAAAAGTGCTTTAAGTGCTCTAAACGCAGCAACAAGTGCTTTTGAAACTATAGAGAAAAAATATAATGCTGGGATTGTTGATTATATAGTTTACCTCGACAGTCTCACAAAAAAAACAAATTCAAAAGCACTTTATGAAAGTGGTTTAAATGATTTGGAAATAGCTTATGCTACTCTTTATTATTATGAAGCAAAAGACATTACAGAGGAATTACAATGAAAAAGATACTATTAGGACTTATTTTACTCCTAAACTTCGCCAATGCTCAAGAGATTTATGCTACTTTTAATGTAGAACCCATGCAAGACGCTAAACTTGCATTTATCTCAAGTGGTATAGTAAATAAAGTCAATGTTGATATTGGTTCATATGTAAAAAAAGGAGAAGTTTTAGCACAAATTGAGAACAGTGACATCAAAGCGATGTTAGATATTGCAACAACTGCACTCAAATATGCTAAAAAAGATTATGAAAGACAATTAAAGATAAAAGAGCTTATAGATGAAGCAAAGTTTGATAGCGTTGCCAACCGATATGAAAATGCTAAAAATCAGCTCTCTTATCAAAGGGCACTCTATAAAAAAACTTTTTTGCGTGCACCTTTTAATGGTGTAATTTATGCCAAAGAGATTGAAGAAGGTGATGCAGTAAGTGGGATGATGCTCAAAACAGTTTTTAAAATCCAAAGCAAGAGCAAAAGAAAACTTATATTATCATTTGATCAAAAAAGTCATAGACTTATCAAAGTTGGAGATATCTTTTCTTATAAAGTCGATGGCAATCCAAAAACATACCAAACAAAAATTACAAAAATATATCCTCGTATAAATATCAACAATAGAAAAATGAGTGCACAAACAAGTGCTAGTGGGTTTTTAACTGGTCTTTTTGGCGATGGTTATATCAAAGTATCGGATAAATAAATGTATAAAATAGCCATCAATAGACCCATAGCAACACTGATGTATGTTATCACTTTAGTGATATTTGGTTACATGAGTTTTAAGGCTATGCCATCGGCACTTTTTCCAAAAATCGACTTTCCAATGGTTACTATAAAAACCATCTATCCTGGGGCAGAGTCAAGCACTATAGAGTCTCAAATAACTGACAAGATTGAAGAAGCCATCTCCAGAATTGGTGGAGTTGATAGCATGGTCTCAACTAGTAGTGAGGGTGCGAGTGTTGTGATGGTAAAGTTCTTTTTAGAACGCGATATAAACGAAGCAACAAATGATGTTAGAGATAAGGTTTCAGCAGTTGTACTCCCCCGTGATGCAAAAACACCTCTTGTAAGTAAGCTTGATATCGGGGGAGCTTCCGTTATCAATGTTTTTTTAACTGCTACAAGCGACACGGGGCAAAACCTTATGAAGTTTGCAGATGAAAAGGTAAAGCCTAAACTACAAAAGATTAATGGCGTTGGTGGCATAAACATTATAGGCTATAAAGATAGAGAGATTAAAATCTACCCAAATATTGAACTTTTAAACAAGTTTGGTATCACTATTTCAGAGTTAAATAGCATAGTTTCACGCGAAAATGTAAAAATCGGAGGTGGAAAACTTATTACTAAAACGAATGAGTTTACCCTTAAAACAAAAGCGGATGCTCTTAGTATTTTTGAACTAGAAAATATACAGATTAAAAACAATCTTAGACTCAAAGATGTAGCTACAATCACAGATACACTGAGTGATGCTAAAAGTTATGCTTCTTACAATGGAGTTGAGGGCGTTATGCTAGAAGTGCAAAAAATTTCTGGTACAAATACTCTTGATATTATCAAAAGAGTAAAAGAGACTATCCCAAATCTTAAAAAACTCGCAGGAGATAAATTTGGTGTGGAGATACTTCAAGATACTTCACCATTTATCATTCACTCATTAGAAGATGTTGAATTTGACCTTATTTATGGTGCTATATTAGCCGTCATTATAATCTTTTTCTTTTTAAGAAACTTTACGATCACCCTTGTTTCTGCTTTTTCCATTCCTATTGCTATCATGGGAACGATTGCGTTTATGGACTTTATGGGGTATGATTTAAACAAAATGACACTTGTTGGACTCACTCTCTCCATCGGTATAATCATTGATGATGCCATAGTTGTTTTAGAAAATATCTACAAAAAACAAGAAGCAGGTATGGGTAAGTTTGAAGCAGCTTTAGAGGGAACTAAAGAGATGGCGTTTGCTATTGTTGCTATCTCGGCTATGCTTTTAGCTGTTTTTATCCCTGTATCAAATATGAGCGGTATAGTTGGAAAGTTTTTTGAGAGTTTTGCAATGACTGTTGGTTTTGCCATCATCATATCATTCACAGTTGCTATGACTTTTATGCCGAGTGTAAGTGCTAGAGTGCTAAACAAAGGTGAAAGTTGGTTTTATGATTTCACAGAGCCTATCTTTGGAATACTAGAAAAAATGTATGATGCTTCTTTGAAACTTGTACTGCGATTTAAAATTATCACTCTTCTTTTAGTTGTAGGTATATTTGTAGGAAGCTTAAGTCTTTTTCCAAAAATAGGAATGGATTTTTTACCAAAAGAGGACAAAGCAGAGTTTGAAATTAAGCTAAAAGCAGAAGCTGGAATCTCGTTAGAGCAGATGATAAAAGAGTCTAAAAGAGTAGAAGATTTTGTAAGAGAAGATAAGAGAGTTCTATTCACCACTCTAAGTGTCGGTTATAACAGCGTACAAGAAAAAAACAAGGCTATCATCTATGTAAAGCTTGTTCCTAAAGATAAAAGAGAAAACAATCAAGAAGAAGTGATACAAGAGTTTAGAACTAAATTAAAACCTTATCAAAAAAGTATGTATATTACGGCAGCTTCTATACCTGGTATAAAAGGAACTGGAGTTAGTGTTCCTTACCAGATTGTTTTGAAGTCTGACTCATTTGAACAACTTGGGGTAGCTACAAAAAACTTAACAGAGTATCTTGCAAAGAAAAAAGGTTTTATGGATATTGATACCAATCTTGATGAGGGAAAACCACAGATAGATATAAATATCATAAGAGAAAATGCTAACCGTTTGGGTATATCTGCATCACAAATATCACAAGCGATTTCTACTGCTTTTTCAAGTGACTTGGAGATTTCACACTTTGAAGAAGATGGTAAACAGTATAATATTACACTTAGATTTGATGATAAACATCGTATGGATATTAATGATATCAAAAAAATACAACTCCGTGCAAACAATGGAGAGTTGGTCTATCTTGATGGTTTAGTTAAGTTTTCACAAACAAAATCTTTAGCATCAATCTATCACTTTAACAGACAAAGACAAGTAAGTATCTATGCTGATTTATTTGGTCTTGATCTTGGTGGTGCGGTGAATTATACTGAGGCTGGCATCAAAGAACTATTGCCAAAAGGAGTCTCTTACCGCTTTACAGGTTTTGCCGAAGAGATGGTTAAAACAGGAAAAGCCTTTGGCGTGGCTATTGGCTTATCTCTTATCTTGATGTTTATTATTTTAGCTATTTTGTACGAATCACTCATCCAACCTATCATTATAATGATAGCACTTCCTCTTAGCATCATTGGAGTTATGATAGCTCTATACTTATCTGGCTTACAATTTAGTCTCTTTGTTATGATTGGATTTATGCTTCTCATGGGAATGGTTGGTAAAAATGCTGTTTTACTTGTAGATTTTGCAAACACAGCGATGAAACATGGAAAGAGTGCTGATGAAGCTCTTTTAGAAGCAGGAGAAAAACGCCTTCGCCCCATCTTAATGACAACAATTGCTATGATTTTTGCAATGTTACCTCTAGCCATAAGTACAGGTTTAGGAAGTGAAACGAAAGCACCAATGGCAATTTCAATCATAGGAGGTCTTACAAGTTCTATGTTTTTGACACTACTTGTCGTGCCAGTGATTTATAAGTTTATAAATCCACTCGATAGATGGCTTAGAAAGTGGTATGAAGTAAAACATCAGTAATATGCAGTATAATTTCGCAATTAATTCAAAGATAAAGTAGGAAATAATTATGGAGTACATAACACTCTTTTTAAATGCACTTTTTGAACTTAGCAATGCTATGGCACCTTACATCTTGTTTGGTCTTATCTTTGCAGGGGTTTTACATGAGTTTGTACCTGATACTTTAGTCTCTAAACATTTAGGAAAAAGTTCTATCCTCTCAGTTATCAAAGCAACAGTTTTTGGTATACCTCTACCAGTCTGTTCCTGTGGCGTTGTTCCTCTTGCAACAAGTATCAAAAAAAGTGGTGCTAGTAATGGCTCTACTCTAGCATTTCTTATCTCAACACCTATAACTGGGGCTGACTCTATCTTAGCAACTTATGGGATTTTTGGATGGGCATTTACTATTTATAGAGTCATTACTTCTATGATTATCTCTATCATCGCTGGTATCTTGGCAAATTTTTATGGAGATCAAGAAGAAGAAAAACCTAAACCTGCGTTTAGCATGTCCCCAGCAAAAAAAACTACTGGTGCCACTATGAATTTTTCCGCAGTTGCCTCCCCTAAAGCAGTAAAAGAAGAATCTTGCGCTGAGGGAAGTTGCTGTTGTAGTTCAGGCGAAGAGACTAATACTAGAGATACATGTAGCCTCGTTAAAAGCTCACTCTCTTACTCTTTTTCAACTCTACTTAAAGATATCGCTTCACCACTTTTAGTTGGACTTTTCCTCGGTGCTTTGATAACCATAGCAGTACCAGATAATCTTAGTGAAATACTTACACAATACAGCTGGATATCTTACCTTATCGTTATAGCTATTGCCGTGCCAATGTATGTTTGTGCGACCGCTTCTCTACCCATTGCAGCAGGACTAATGTTAGCAGGTGTTTCACCAGGAGCCGCCTTTGTCTTTTTAACAGCTGGACCAGCGACAAATACCGTTACAATAGGTGTAGTAAAAAAGATGTTAGGGACAAAAACACTTTACATTTACCTCAGCACTATCATCATCGGTTCTATCATTTTTGGTTTAGGTTTAGACTCTATACTAAAAGATGTAAGTATACAAGAGATGGTCCATGTGCATGAAAATGCAAGTCTCTTAGATATCGTCTCAAGCATTATTCTTTGGGCTTTTGTGCTTTACTATATAAGCAAATCATACTTTAAAAAATAAATAAATTGACAAATAAATCTCTACTTTTAGAGTGGTATGAAGCACATGGGAGACATGCACTTCCATGGCGAAACAGTGATGATATGTATCATGTTTATCTGAGTGAAATCATGCTACAACAAACGCAAGTGAATCGTGTAAGAGATGAGTATTATCCACAATTTTTAAAAAAGTTTCCATCTCTTAAAGCCTTATCGCATGCAAGTCAAGATAATGTTTTAGCAGCTTGGAGTGGTTTGGGATACTACTCAAGAGCAAGAAACCTACACAAAACTGCAAAACTCGCAAGTGAGGGTTTGCCAACTACACAAAAAGAACTTTTAAAACTTCCTGGAATTGGTCGCTACACTGCAAGTGCCATTTGTAGCTTTGGACATGGACAAAATATCCCTGTTGTAGACACAAATATCTCACGAGTTCTTAAACGCCATTTTGCTCTGTTATATCCAAAAGAAACAACAGTTTGGGAATATGCTACAAAGTTTTTAAACACAACAGACCCACGAAGTCATAACCTAGCACTCATGGATTTGGGTTCTACGGTTTGTCTTCCTAAAAATCCTAAATGTTCGGAGTGTCCGTTAAACGATACATGTCAAGGAAAAAATGAGCCTGAACTCTATACAAAAACAAAAAAAATAGCATACGAATCACTCGACCTTTTTTATGGAGCTTATATAAAAGACAATCAACTTGCCTTGAAAATTTCAACTGAAAATATGTACAAGGATATGTTGGTATTACCAAATGTAGATCCCATACAAGAGAACTTTATAGCAAAGTTTAAACACTCTTACACAAAATATCGCTTGAGTGTTTATCTTTACACAATGAAAGATATAGAGGAAGATGTAATCTACTTAGACTTGGATGCACTCCAAAATGCGCCCATCTCATCACTTACAAAAAAAGCGATAGACTATTTAAAATAAAGTCTAAACTCACTCCCCTTTCCTAGCTCTGAATTTACTTCAACTTTTATACCGTATTCATCACATATCTGCTTCACAATACTCAGTCCCACACCAAAACCACCAGCTATATTTGAACTGCGTTTATAGAGCTTAAAAATGTCCTCTAGTTTCTCTTTTTCTATCCCTACACCTTCATCTTTTATAAGAAAGTAGTCCTTTTTTAAAGTGATACTTATAGTTGTCTCTGGCATAGAGTATTTGATGGCATTTGATAAAAGGTTCGAGAAAAGTAGCTCTGCTCTTGTGTCAACTATTTTAAAATTCAGCTCTGAAATATTCGCATTTATATTTATTAGTTTTGCATCACTCAGTTCACCATAATAACGGATTATTTGTCTTAATATCGGGGCAAGACTAACAGATTCAGACTCTTGCGTTTGCTCGTTAAAAGTAAGGTAAGTAAGTGATTTATAGATACTTTCTAACTGTTTCGTGCTTATGGAAATATTTGTCAATATATTTTTATCAAATACCCCTTTTTTAATAGCACGAGAAGAGCTCATGCCAAGCGCTGTGATAGGAGTGTTAAGCTCATGAGAAACATCTTGTATAAAGCCTTCTATCTGCTCTACTCTTTGACGAAGTGGTTTCATAAATAGTTTTGCAAGTAAGATAGAAATAAATACTATACCAACAAAACTAAGTCCCATGATACTTAAAACAGTGATTTTTAAAGCATGTAGTTTTTTAAAGTAGCTTCTGGTTTTAACAAGCACAAATTTGACACCTAAATGTTCTTGTGGTGCAGAAGATACTAAAACTTTATAATTCTCTTTTTCATAATAATCATCTTTGTAACTTCCAGCTTCTTTTACTGATATAAGAGAATATTCATACCCATTTTCTTGAGGAAGATTTAAGCGCAAGTTTTTCATCTGTGCATTGATAATCATCCCTGAATATTTGTCAGCTAAATGGTTGAGTCTATAGTAAGTATCACTCTCAAGGGAGTTTTTTTGCGCGCTGTAGTACCAGTAACCAGAAAGTAAAACAAAGATAAAAGATGAACCTAAATAGAGCACTACAAAAGAGTAAAAAGATTTTTTTTCTAAATCATTCAAGCTTATATCCTTCACCACGGATATTGACAATATGCTCTTTGCCAATGTGTTTACGAAGATTTTTAATGATGGTTCTTATAGCATCATCACTTGGCATCTCATCATATTCCCAAAAAGTTTGCAAAAGTTCATCTGAGCTTACAACACGATGACGATTTGTATAAAGATAACCCAAGCACTCACTCTCTTTGTTTGTCAAATGTATCATGTCGTTATCTTGTTTTATCGTGTGCGTTTTGACATCTAAAAGAGACTCTTTTGTCACTTGAACCAAACTATCTAATCCAAAATACCTTTTGATATTTTGGATTCTTAGTTGTAACTCTTCTAAATCAAAAGGTTTCTTGATAAAATCATTTGCACCAGATTCAAATGCAGCTTTTAGGTACTTGGTATCATGAAATGCAGTGATAAAAATAGTAGGCGTTTCATCCTTAAAACTACGAAGCTCTTTTAAAAGAGAAATCCCATCTCCATCAGGAACATTGATATCAAAAATATACAAATCGAACTTAGACTCTTCACTCAAACTCAGTGCTTTTTTCATACTATATGTCTGTACCACTTCATAATCATCTTGTAAAAAATCAACCAAGATACTTGCTAAGGCAATATCATCTTCAAGAAGTAATATTTTCATCTTTAAACACTCATTCTACTTTGCTAAAAGCATTTCTCCAAGATAACTGTGTATAGTGTTTCCCTTTGCGAGCCAAGCTAAGATGCCCCCATCTAGATTTTTAACATTTGTAAATCCAAGTTTTTGCAGTTGATAAGCTGCTAGTATACCTCTAGGACCTTTTAAACAGTAAGTTACTATCTTTGCATCTTGTCCATACTTTTTAGCTATCTTTTCCACTGCCATAAACTCTAACTTACCTCTAGGGATAGTCAATACTGTATGCCCACTTATGTACCCAGATGCAAACTCCTCAGGCTCTCTTACATCTATAAGTATAGTCTTATCTTTGATAGTATAAAGTTCTTTTGGCTTAATCTCTTTAACATGGCTTTTTGCCTCATTTAAAACAGCCTTCAAGTGTTTGGAAAGATATACCTCATCACATGCAGCCGCATACTGTTCGAGCTTTGTGTTAACATTTTTCACTGTGTACTCCTTTTCTTTCTTCTTGCACTATTTTACATCTTTATTACTTTTTATACTCTTTAGCTTATTTTTTGCAAACCTTTAATAAACTTTTCCAATCCAGTTATTCTATTATTGCAGTTTTTTTTGCACAAGCTCATTAACAACTTTTGGATTCGCTTTGCCCCCTGTTGCTTTTAGTACTTGCCCAACAAAAAAGCCTAAAAGTTTTGTATTTCCATCTTTAAACTTAGCCACATTATCTGAATTTTTTGCAATTATTTCATCAATAATAGGTGAGATTTTAGCAGGGTCACTTATCTGTAAAAGTCCTTTGTCTTCAACTATTTTTCTTGGATTCTCTCCAGATTTTACCATCTCTTCAAAGACTTGTTTAGCTATTTTACTTGAGATTATTTTATCATTTATCATTTTAACAAGCTCTGCTATTTGTTTTGCATCAAATTTTAACTCACTGATTTGCATCTGTTTTAGCTCTCTTGCTACCTCATTACTCACAATGTTAGCTAAGCTTACGGGACTGTTAAGTGAAGATAAAGACTCTTCATAAAAGGATGAAAGTTGTGCATCACGTGCTAAAGTATTGGCTACTTCATTATTTAGACCAAGTTCTTTAGTATACTTATCAAATAGTGTTTGCTGAACTTCACTCATAGCTACAACTTCACCATCTATTTGTACTTTTTGAAGCTTTGGTGCAGACTCAACTTTTTTTGTCTTTTTAGCCCAAGAATCTTTCAGTCCTACGATTTTGTTAAATACAGGTTTTTCATCCGTGTAGTCAATAGGATCAGCATAAAAATAACCATGTCTCTCAAACTGAAATCTCTCATCAGGTCTATCTTTTATAACAGCAGGCTCGATGAGTGCATGTTTTATAACTTTTAAAGAGTTTGGATTTATATCTTCCACTCCCTCAGGAATTTCTGCAGAAAAAAGTCTATCATAAAGTCTAACTTCAACCTCTTTAGCCTCAGCAGCACTTAGCCACTGGATAGCACTTTTTACTTTTATACCACTAGTGTCTGAGCCACTTTTAGACTCAGGATAATACTCTGCTTTTATCTCAGTTATTTTGCCATCAGAATCCTTGATAATCTCCTTACAAGAGATGATATAAGCACTCTTGAGTCTCACTGCTTGTTGTGGTGTCAAACGGAAATAATCTTTTGGAGGATTTTCCATAAAATCATCCCGTTCGATGTATATTTCTTTAGAAAAAGGTAATTTTCTTGAGCCCTCTTTAGGTACATCATCTGGATAGTAAGAAGCATCTATATCTTCAGAGCCTTCATAGTTTACAATTGTCACTTTTAGTGGGTCAAGCACACACATAACACGAGGTACTTTTTTATTTAAATCATCTCTTATACAAAATTCAAGCTGTGCAACATCGACCATTGAGTTTGCTTTTGCTACACCTACTTGCTCACAAAAAGTTAAGATAGATTCTGGTGTATATCCTTTTCTTCTAAAACCTGCAATAGTTGGCAAACGAGGATCATCCCAATCGCTAACTTCACCACTCTCAACCAACTCTAAAAGCTTTCTTTTACTCATAACTGTATAGTTAATTCCAAGTCGTGCAAATTCATGCTGATATGGTCGGTGAAGTTTTAGCCCTAATGTATCAAGTACCCAGTTATAAACATCACGATTATTTTCAAACTCTAGCGTACATATAGAGTGGGAAACACCTTCAATATAATCAGATAAACAGTGAGCAAAATCATACATAGGGTAGATAGACCATTCATCCCCTGCTCTAAAGTGATGTGCATGTCTGATGCGATACAGAAGCGGATCTCGCATTTTCATATTCGCAGCACCCATATCAATCTTCGCTCTTAGAACATGTTCACCATCTTTAAATTCACCATTTTTCATTCTCGCAAAAAGGTCTAGGTTTTCTTCAACACTACGCTGGGCAAATTTACTGCGTTTTCCTGCTTGGGTAACAGTGCCACGGTATTGGCGAATCTCCTCTTCATTAAGAGAATCAACATAAGCCTTACCCATTTTAATAAGTTCGATGGCATAATCATAAATTTTAGGAAAATAATCAGAAGTAAAACGCACACTATTGTCCCAGTCATACCCAAGCCACTCGACTGCATCTTTAAGAGCCTCAACATATTTTGTGTCTTCTTTGGTCGGATTTGTATCATCCATTCTAAGGTTACAATGACCATCATAATCACGAGCAATACCGAAGTTTATGAAGATAGACTTAGCATGTCCAATATGTGGAAATCCATTGGGCTCTGGAGGAAATCTTGTAACAACCTCTTGATACTTGCCTGACTTCAAGTCCTCTTCAACTATTGTACGTAAAAAATTTTTGCTCTCATTCATTATTGTTAAACCTTTTAATTGTGTCCTATTACTTATTAGGGTCATATTTTAGCAAATTAGAGCTTAAGTGCCTGTCTTGACTACATTTATACAATTTAGATATAATTTTTTATCTAAACTATAAGGTTAAAGTGAAAATTATGAACCAGCTGGTTAATGTATTAATTGTTGATGACAATCCAAAGAATATTCAAGTAGCTGCAAATGTTCTCAAATCTACTAAGCTTTACAATGTTTTTTTTGCCACTAGTGGTGAAAAAGGAATTGAACAACTAAACAGAAGAGCCTATGCTCTTATCCTTTTAGATGTCAATATGCCAGAAATTAACGGATATCAAACCGCAGACATCATTAAAAGTGACCCCTTACATCAAAAAATACCAATAATTTTTTTATCAGCAAATACAAATAAGGAAAGCATCAGAAAAGGTTTTGAGCATCAAGGTGCGGATTATGTAACTAAGCCTTTTGATAATGTTGAATTACTCCATAGAGTCAAAACACATGTAGAACTTTTTTTAGCGAAAGAGTCTCTTCAGGCTGAAGTTGATGAGACTAAAGTGCTTCTAAAACAGTACAAGAACGCTGTAGATATCGGTTCCTTAGTATCAAAAGCAGATACAAGAGGTCGCATTACATATGTCAATGATAGGTTCTGTGAAATTTCTAAATATTCAAGAGAAGAACTTGTAGGTGCTAACCATAATATCGTAAGAAGTCCTGACATGAGTAAACAAATCTTTAAAACAATGTGGGAGACTATAAAAAATAAAAAAACTTGGAACGGAATTGTTAAAAACAGAGCAAAAGATGGAACTTCATACTTTGTAGATGCTACTATAGTGCCTATACTTGATACTCAAGGTAATATTCTTGAATACATCAGTATACGAACTGATATGACGCAAGAAATAGAGCTACGAGAGGAAATTGTATCTTCACAAAAAGAGATCTTGCACACCCTTGGTGAACTCGGAGAATGGCGTTCAAAAGAGACTGGGGACCATGTCAATCGTGTCTCTCTTTATTCGGAGGTTTTAGCACAGGCTTATGGCTGCAGTTACGAAGATACTGAACTTTTAAAAATGGCTTCACCAATGCATGATATTGGTAAAGTTGTTATACCTGATAATATACTCTTAAAACCAGGAAAACTTACAGATGAAGAGTTTCATATCATGAGAAGTCATGCTACATACGGTTGGGAAATTTTTCACAAATCAAAACATGAACTTCTTCAAACAGCTGCACTCATAGCACATGAACACCATGAAAAATGGGATGGCACAGGATATCCAAACAAGCTCAAAGGCTTAGAAATCAGTACTTTTGGTCGTATTACAGCTATAGCAGATGTTTTTGATGCTTTAAGTCACGACAGAGTCTATAAAAAAGCTTGGCCGCTTGAAGATACATTAGCCTTTATGAAAAACGAGAGCGGAAAAGCATTTGAGCCAAAACTCGTCGAGATTCTCATAGAAAATTTAGACGATATACTTAAGATAAAAAAACTCTATAATAAATAATGAAAAAAACTTCAGCAATTTTACTAATATTTTTAGTTTTAATTGTTTCTATAAGTATTATGATTGTTCCAACTTTCTTTACCAAAGGAATATCAAGAATTACCCTCCATCAAGAGCTTGATTTACCTCTTATCTTAAATGATAATAAAGATATAGAAATTATATTTTTTGGTTATGCTGGTTGTGTTGATATTTGCACACCAAGACTTCAAGCACTTTCTGATTTTTACAATAAACTTAACAAAAAAATCAAACAAAGAGTTGGTCTTGTATTTTTAGATATCTCCTCCCCTATAAATAAAAATTTGCCTTCAGAGTTTGCTAAATCATTCAATGATAACTTCAGAGGAATCTATCTAAACAGCAGCATACTGCGAAATTATACAAAAGCCTTTAGTGTCTATTTTTCAAAATCATTGATGAATAAAACAGAGTATGACCATACTACAAACTTATACATTGTAAAAAGGGATAAAAGGAAGAAAGAAGTACGCTATATATATACTGCTTATCCCTATGACTTTAAACAAATAAATTTAGATATAAAGGCCTTACTGAATGAATAACTTACAAACAAAAAGTAGCTCAGTTAATGCTGATTTATTTATGCTTCGGCTCATCTTTGCGCATTGGTTTTTAGTCTCTACACTCGCTGGATATCTTTTTAATGCTTATCTTCTAGGTTTTATAGCTGGTGGTTTACTTTTTTTCATTACGCTTTATGCATACAAAAAGCATAAGGGAACGCAAACATATAGATATATTGTTGCCCTTGTCCTCATCACCTTTTCTATCATTATGATTCAACAAAGTATGGGTCGAATCGAGATGCACTTTCATATCTTCGGAGCTCTATCTTTTCTTGTAGTATACAGAGACTCCAAGGTTATCTCTGTAGGTGCTATTTTTATCATACTGCACCACTTGATATTTAACTATCTACAACAATTCAACATTTCTCTTTTTGGAAATCCAATCATTATCTTCAACTATGGCTGTGGCATAGATATTGTACTCCTTCACGCTGCGTTTGTTGTCTTTGAGTGGTTTGTTTTACATAAAATTGTTACAAAAATGGATAAAACACACAAAGAACTCTTCAGAACAAAAGAAGCTCTCCAATCTGTAAACAAAAACTTAGAAAGTCTTGTTCAAGCAAGAACAGTTCAGCTTGAGATAGCTAAAGAAGAAGCTGATACGGCAAACAAAATGAAATCAGAATTTTTAGCCAATATGTCACATGAAATCCGTACACCAATGAATGCAGTTATAGGCTTTACAGATTTACTCTCCAAAGAAGTACAGAGTGATGTTGAACATAACTATGTAAAATCAGTCCAAGATAGTTCTCGAATCTTACTTGCCATCATAAATGACATCTTAGACCTTTCAAAAGTTGAAGCTGGAAAACTTAAGATAGAATATTTGCCTACAGAGATACGCACCATCTCAGATGAGATTAAGAGTGTTTTTTATCATAAAGCAAGAGCAAAAGCCTTGAGTTTAAACATACTGATAGATGAGAGTGTACCACATACTCTACTTATAGATGAAGTACGCATAAGACAAATACTCTTTAATCTTATGAGTAACGCTCTTAAATTTACTAAGGAAGGTTACATAAATGTTAACATCACTAACTCCACTATAAAAGACAATCACACAGATATCAGGATGGAAGTTCAAGACAGTGGCATAGGGATGGATGCAAAACAACAGCAAAATATGTTTAAAGCATTTACACAGCATACAAATCAAAGTAACAAAGAGTATGGTGGTACAGGATTAGGTTTAACTATTGTCAAAAATTTAGTAGAGCTTATGGGTGGAGAAGTCACTATAAAGAGCGAAAGAAATAAGGGAACAACTTTTACAATCACTCTTCGTAATATTGCTCTAAGTAATGAAAAAATAAAAAAACAGATAACAAACAATATGGAAGTTGTATTTGAAAAAGCTACTGTACTTATTGCTGATGATATCAAACTCAACAGAGATTTATTGCGTGAGTACTTAAAAGATACACCACTAAAAATAATAGAAGTATATGATGGACAAGAAGCTCTAGAGGTTGCAAGAACAGAAGATATTGACCTAATTCTAACTGATATAAAGATGCCAAACATGGATGGTTATGAAGCAACTAGAGCAATTAAAAAAATTAAAGATGTACCAATTATTGCAATCACTGCATCTGTTATCTCAGATAAAAGCAATGATAAGAATCTAATCTTTGATGATTTTTTATATAAACCAATACAATACAATGAACTTGTAAATTCTATGTGCCAATTTTTAACATGTGAAATCACTTTGACAGATAATCAAGACGAAGAGAATAAATTTTATTCTCAACAGATATCTCTGCAAAAATTTCCCAAATTAATTAAACTGCTACAAGATGCACAAGATGATGGAGATATAGAACTAATTCAAAAGTTTTCAGATGCTTTAGGCAGTACGGGGAAACAAGAAAACCTAGAAAATTTTCAAAGTATATCTAAGAAAATTTCCTCGGCTGTGAATAGTTTTGATATTGGTGAATGCGAAGAGTTACTTAATAACTTTATAACTTTATAACCATTGAGACTTAAGGACACTTCTAAAAACCTTACTCACAAAGACAACACACAATATCACTATACTTACTCATAAATAAAGCATTAGGATACTCACATGTGGCAAACTTTACTTCTCGCTTTTTTACTAGCTAGCTCCATAGAAGCTATGACTTTGACTGAGATAATAGATTTGTCTTTGAGCAAAAGTCCTTCTCTTGATGTTATCAATGCTCGTATAGAAGCCAACAAACAAAATATAAAATTATCTCAACAGTTTGCGAATCCAGAACTATTTTTGAGTAGAAATACACTTGATTCTAAGCAAGCCATGCATAAAACTACTCTTACATTTAAACAAAAGCTTCCATATTTTGACAAACGAGATACAAACAAACAAGTAGCCATAGCTGGAGATAATATACTTGATGAAAAACTAAAGCAAGCAAAAGTAAATCTTGTAGAGGAGATTAAAAATGAGGCTTACACTATTTGGGAACTTAAAGAGTTATATAAAATCGTAGAAAATTATGTGCAACTCACTAAACGAAACATAGAACTTTATGAGGCATATACTAGCATTGATGACAATAAGCACATGGGTATCTTAAAAGCAGAACTCTCTTTATCTGATTTGCAAATTCAAAAAAGTAGACTTAATGCTAAAATTTATTCTGCTTATGCGAGACTCTCTTATCTTGCTGCGTTTGAAGTAAAAGAGTTAGAGATAGATTTGTACATCACAAAAAAGCCAAATTTAACAAGCTTAAAAAGCTGTCTTATAAGTAACCCTGATGTAATCATAAAAGAGAAGGAACTACTCAAAGAAAACGCAAAAATCAAAGTAGCAGAGATGGACAAGTACCCTGATTTTAATCTTTTAGCGGGTGTCGTTTATAGAGAAAATTTTGACAACTACTTTAACATTGGACTTGGGATTTCACTTCCTCTCTATGGTAGTGAAGATATCAAAAAAGAGCAACAAGTCGCTTATGCCTTATCAGTTGCTAGTCAAAAAAGTGATGTAGAGATAAGTATAAATGCTAAACTTCGAGAGTACTACGCACAAATGCTCTCTTTTTATGAAGTTTATCATATAGTTCAAGACAATTCCCTCCCCCAAATAGAGCATATGTTCCAAATCAGTAACTCATCCATCTCAATAGGTGGCGACCTATTTAAGTATATCGATGTACTGTTTTTAAAATTAAACCTTGAGAAACAGAGCATAAACGCAATAGCAAACTACAACAGAGTCGATGCTAAAATAGCTGCACTTCAAGGAGCCCTCAAATGAAACTTATTAAAATAGTTATGCTTATCTTGCCTTTATTACTTTTTGCAAAAGAAGCAACGGTGAAGCAACTTTTTTCTGTTCAAACTATTAAAGTTAAAAAAATAAGCTCTAGTCATTCGCAAAAAAACTATGGATATATCAAGGCTGATGACTCTAGAGTCTATGATGTAACTTCTCGATTTGGTGGTTATGTTGTCAAGCTTTATGCAAACAAAATCTACAAATATGTAAACAAAGGTGAAGCACTAGTCACTCTGTATTCACCTGAAGTATATAAGGCAAAAGAAGATTATCTCAACTCTTACAACTATACAAAAGGTAGAAAAAACAGAGGAATGCTTAGAAGTAGTAAACTAAAATTAGAGCTACTTGGTGTTTCACAAAAAGAGATAAAAGCTGTTCTTGCAAGTAAAAAAGTATCTAAAAATACAACTATTTATGCCCCACAAAGTGGTTATATTTTTGAAAAAAATCTCAATGATGGCTCTGCATTTAACGCAAAAATGAAACTCTTTAAAATCGTAAATCTTGATGAAGTATGGGTAGAAACAAAAATCTTTGACAAAGATGTATTATGGCTAAAAAAAGCTACTTCTTTTCTTGTAAGTGTTAAAAGTACAAGTAATAAATATACAACTAATACAAGACTACTCTACCCAAACCTAGACCCAAAAGAAGCAACGCTCACATTAAGGTTGCGTTTAAAAAACAAAAACAATGAACTCCTTCCTGGTATGTATGCAAATATCATTTCAAAAGATACAGAAAAAGAGTATTTAACTCTTCCACGCAGTGCAGTCATCCGTAAAAATAGAAAATTTTATGTTTTTGTTGTGAGTGAATTTGAGGGAGAGTATGAACCATTAGAAGTATCTGTAGAAGTCTTAAACAACACTACATACATCATAACTAATACACTAAACGCAGGCGACAAAGTCGTAAACAACGCTCTATTTATGATGGATAGTGACGCGCAGATAAATGGATTATATTAAAGCGTATACTAAACTCTCAGCATACGCCATATAAATTATTTTAAACTATTAACATATACTGCAATAT
>JASFZD010000078.1:0-15289 GCA_045046645.1 Sulfurimonas sp.
TAAATGCCATAAAATGTTTTAAGAAAGTCTCTTTCTTTTTTATTTTGGATAAATATTTTGACAATACTTTGGTTGTTTTCGCCTATGATTAAAACATCAGCTCCCTCAACCTTTAAATGTGCTTTTCCCCAGATTTGATTTACTTCATCAAAACGCAGTAGAACATCTGCACTATTAGGTTTTTCTTTGTCTCCTGTTCTTGAATCAATTATAGTTAAGCCACCAATTCTTTTTTCTAATTTGTAAGGACTATAAACGGAGATTGCTTTATAGATTCTATCCTCTTTATGTGCTGGTGATGCCTGTTTTATAGCAATAATCCCCAATATAAAAAAGGCAAATACAGCCCCCAATCCTAAAGCTTTTTTTACATTCATTGTTTACTCCATGTTTTTATATAATTTTTTGCTTTTTCGTCTAACATTTTCATTCTTTCTTTACCTTTTGGTAATGTTTTTCTTAAATCTTTCATCTCTCTTAAAAAAAGAGATATTCCCTCTGGAATGATATTTTTGAGATAGAGTTTGAGATGCTTTGCCATGGCAGGAGAAGCACTAGAAGTAGATACTGCAATAGTTAAATCTCCATTTTTAATATAAGATGGAAAGATAAAATCACAATAATCTACTGAATCTACAGAATTGCATAAACAGTTGTATTGTTTAGATTCATTAAATATTTCTGCTTGTATATTAAGGTCGTCAACGGCAACTATTACAACTGCAAACTCTTTAATATCTCCTGTTTGATAAACTCGTTTTTCATAGTGTAATCCTTTTGTTTTCATAAGCGTTTGCATCTGTGAAGATATTTCTGGAGCAATCACAAAAATATCATTTGTAAAGTCTAAGAGATGTTCTAGTTTTTCATAAGCTATATTACCTCCACCAACAATCAGGATCTTTTTATGCTTTAGCTTTAAAAAAGCGGGAAAATAACTCATAACACCTCTTTGTGATTAGATGCATTATGATAGCATATTCTTTGTTTTATTCTTATTGATTTACATCAAGAGGATATACTCCAAATTAGATTACAATCCTAAAATTAAATAATAAGTGAGAAATGAGATATGAGAGAAGAAATTTTATCGAGAATACAAAAAAAATTTCCATTAGTTGCTAAACCTTTTGAGGTTATAGCAAATGAATTGAATATAAGTGAGGATGAAGTCCTTAAAATATTACAAGAAGAGAAGAATAAAAATATTATTCGTCAAACTTCTGCTATTTTTGACACGAAAAGGTTAGGTTATAAATCATCTTTAGTTGCTTTTAAAATATCTCAAGAAAAACTTAGTGATGCTGTAAAAATTATAAACTCACACCCTGGCATTTCTCACAATTACGAAAGAAATCATGACTTTAATGTTTGGTTTACACTTGCTGTTGCTCCTGATTCTATATTAGGACTTGATGAGACCATAGATATACTCGCTAAACTTACAGGTGCTGATGATCATATCATGTTGCCTACTCTAAAACTATTTAAGATTTCAGTAAAACTCAATACAACGGGAAAAGATGATAAAAAGGAGAAGGTGAAAAAAGTTGAGCATAAAGAGCTTGAACTCTCAGAGTTGCATCATCAAATTATTCGTAAAGCACAGTATGATATTGAGATGGTTAGTGAGCCATTTAAAAAGATAGTTCAAGAACTAGATATCGATTATGAAACTTTTTTTAGTATTTTAAAAGAGTTGCAAGAAGTTGGAATTATGCGAAGATTTGCTTCGATTTTAAACCACCGAAAAGCTGGTTTTAATGCAAATGCAATGGTTGTTTGGGATGTAGATGAAGCAAATGGAGAGAAGATTGGAGAGACTGCTGCTGCATTTAGTGCGGTAAGTCACTGTTATTTACGCCCTAAATATCCAAACTGGCCTTATAACCTTTTTACGATGGTTCATGGTAAAACAACAGAGGAAACAACTGCTATTATCGAAGATATAGCAAGTGAGATAGAATCAAAAGCGCATATGCCTCTATACTCATCAAAAGAGTTTAAAAAAGTAAGAATAGAGTATTTTACACCAGCTTTTGAAGCTTGGGAAAACAAATATAAAAACAAAGTTAAGGAGTTATAATGCCACTTTTTTTAGAATTAGAAGGACCTTATATGGTTATTGGGGTGTTCTTTATGTTGGTTGCACTTTTTGTGACAACGAGAGATTTTATGCCTCGTGTTGCTTTTAAAAGAGGGATGATAGGTACTTTTGTTGCATTTTCAATTTTGATTGCCATACATTTTTCTATAACAACTTCTCGTATGAATGAAGTGAAAAAGATGTTTAATAATGATGAAACAATTATTTGTGAAAATAAAATGCGTAGAACAATCTCTCAATCAATTCTAATTTCAAAAAAATTAGGTTGGAGAATTGAAAAAGATTTATTAAAGTCTGATGATTATGTAAGAGATTTTCATGTGTCAAGATGTGTAGAGTATATATACGATAAATGATAGTAATTTTAAAACGATACTCATTGGCTATACTTTTCCTTCTTTTAATTATTATTTTGATGTTAATATTTACACTTGGAGTTGAAAGATTTGGAGATAAAATACTAGAAGATGCTAATATCACCGTGATGCCAATTTCTCAAAAGGTTAATTTATGACATTAATGATTGTACTTTTATCAGCATTTATACTAAGTATTGCTTTTCATTTTGTAGGTGTTTATGCGGATGCTAAGAAAACAGTTTGGGTAATGATTGTTTTACTGTGGGCTGCCGCGATTAATATTGCTATGAGTGAAGTTAAACCTAAGGGGTACGCGGAGATTGAAAAAATAAAGGGTCAATATAAAGAAGTTGATTTGTTGATTGAAAAATCAATGCCAAATATTTCTATTTATGAGATGTTAGAGATTAAAAATAAGTTTAATAATAAAAAAATAGAAAAGGGTTAGACCTATTGTAGAGTTTATGAGGTTCTACAAGAAGTCTATATGTTAAATTTATGTTTTGGAGTAAAAGTATCCTCCGAGATAGAGGATAGTCTAAAAGTTACGCTGTAATTTTTTTGTAAAGAGTGTTTATTTTATCAGCAGATACAGTCATTGGAGCACAACCAATAGTTGCACATACTGCACTTGCCTCACCAATATAACCAACAAAGTTAGCAACTTTATCATTCGCTTTATCATCAAAGAAAGCATTTAGTATTTTTTTAGCTCTTGCATTTCCAGATACTCTTGCATCTTTAACTGCAGTTTCTGCATCTGTGTAAGTATCTTTAATTGAATCAACACTTGACTTAGTAGCATCAGCTATTTTAGTTGCTGTATCTTTAACTGAATCAACACTTGATTTTGCTGCATCACTAATTGATGTAGTTACTTTAGTTGCTGTTTCTTTAACTGTATTTACAGTATCTTCAACTTTAGTTTCAACTTTTTTAACTGCCGCTTTAGAAGCTGTTACTTTTTTTTCTACCTTAGGAGCTGCTGCTTTTGCTTTAGGAGTTGTTACTGTTTTCTCTGCTGTTTTTACTGTTTTAGTTTCTTCTGTTGTTGTTGCCATAATGTATTCCTTGTGAATATGATTTAAATTTATTTTGTTGTTCATTTATTTGAACTGACGGAATTATAGTCTAATTTATATTAATTAAAACTTATAACTTAAATAATTACATATTATCTTAAATAGAACTAAATAATCATCAAAGCAGATTTAAAGAGACTATTTAGTATAATTCACGGATTTTTATAAATAAGGTGTATGCATGACTAATAACAAGCGTGTTTTAGTAAAGTTTTCAGGTGAAGCTCTTGCTGGTGAAGCAGGTCATGGAATTGACACACAGATTTTAAAGTATATTGCACAAGAGATTAAGTCACTTGTAGAAGCTGGAATCGAAGTTGGAATTGTTATTGGTGGTGGAAATATTATTCGTGGTGTAACAGCTGCCGAAGATGGTATCATTAGACGAACTAGTGGAGATTATATGGGAATGCTTGCCACAGTTATAAATGCTGTAGCTATGCAAGAGGCTTGTGAATATACAGGGCTTGAAGTTCGTATGCAAACGGCTATAAAGATGGAACAAATAGCTGAACCATATATAAACCGCAAGGCTGTTCGTCATTTAGAGAAAGGTCGTGTTGTTATTTTTGCAGCAGGAACAGGTAACCCTTTCTTTACGACAGATACAGCAGCTACACTAAGAGCAGTAGAAATTGGTGCAGAAGTTATTATTAAAGCAACTAAAGTAGATGGTGTTTATGATAAAGATCCTATGAAGTTTAGTGATGCAGTGAAATTTGACGAACTTACATATGATCAAGCACTTCAAGATCATATAAAAGTTATGGATGACACTTCTATTGCTTTAGCTAAAGATAATAAACTACCGATTATAGTTTGTGATATGTCAATAGAAGGTAATCTTTTAGATATATTAAATGGTAATATGGCTAATTGCTCAATAGTAAAATAAGAGAACAGACAAAGGAAAAAAATGAAAATAAAAACAGAAGAACTAACAGCAAAAATATTAAAAGATAACCCAAGTATAGATAATTATGTAATTGCAATAGCAGTTGCTTCAAGATGTGATGAATTACAAAATGGTGCTCACAGCAAATTAAATATAGATCCAAATAGTATTAAACCAGCCGATTTAGCACTTATGGAAATAGCACAAGGTCTTATTGTAATTAAGGGCTTTAAAGATATCCAAAAGTAGTTTTTATGAGTCTGAGTCAAGTAAATATAGATAAAGTTAAGCATCTTAAAGATGTTGACTCAGCGTCTTCGTACCTCTTTACACAAATAACCAAAACACCAGCTTTGCAAAAAGCACTTAACTTTGCTTTTGATGCACATAAAACGCAGCTTAGAAAAAGTGGTGAACCTTATATTATTCATCCTATTTTGGTTGCTTCTATTGTCTCTTCTCTTACAAATGATGAAGGGATGGCTATTGCTGCACTATTACATGATGTTGTTGAAGATACGATAACTACAATAGAAGAAATAGATGCTATGTTTGGCTCAGATGTAGCACATTTGGTTGAGGGCTTAACTAAGATAGATACTATTCGTGATTCAGAGCTTATTCCTTCAACTTCTAATGAGCGACTTGTTGTCTCAGCTCTTACATTTAGAAAGATGCTTTTAGCGAGTATAGAAGATGTAAGAGTATTGGTTGTAAAACTATGTGATAGACTCCACAATATGCTTACTCTTGATGCTTTAGAAGAACATAAACAAGAACGCATTTCAGAAGAAACCCTTGTCGTTTATGCTCCTATTGCACACCGCTTAGGTATTAGTTTTTTAAAAAATATTTTAGAAGATTTAAGTTTTTCATATCTCTTTAAAGAAGAAAAACATCACATAGATAATTATTTAGATACAAACTATCATGCTATTGAAATGAGCCTTAATGATTTTAAAGAAACTATCCATAAGATACTTATTACCAATGGATTTCATGAAGATGATATTGAGATACTTTCTCGTGTAAAACACAGATATTCTATATACCTTAAGATGCAAAGAAAAGGGGTGAGTATTGATGAAGTTTTAGACCTTCTTGCTGTAAGAATCTTAACCAAAGACCCAGTGAAATGTTATGATATTTTAGGTCTTATTCATCTACATTTTCAACCATTAAGCTCAAGGTTTAAAGATTATATAGCTGTTGCTAAAGATAATGGTTATCAAACTATTCATACAACAGTTTTTCATAATAGTGCCATTTTTGAGATACAAATAAGAACTTTTGAGATGCATCAAACAGCTGAACTAGGAGTTGCTGCACACTGGAAATACAAAAGTGGAGCTGATACGATTAAACTTGATTGGTTACATAACTTACAGTATCAAAATGAATCAGTAGAAGATTTTTATGAACTCATTAAAACTGATTTATACTCAGAAGATATTTCTGTTTTTTCTCCGACTGGAGGCCCCTTTACTCTTCCTCGCGGAGCTGTTGCATTAGATTTTGCGTATGCAGTTCATACTGAAGTAGGAAACAAAGCAAAATCAGCTTTGATAAACAAAACAAAAGCCTCTTTATTAAGTGAGGTGAAAAATGGTGATATTGTTAAAATTCTAACAACCCAAAAATTGCAAACAAGATGTTCGTGGATTAACGCAGTAAAAACCTCTAAAGCAACAACCAATATGCGATTAAACTGTAATGCTAGAATTAGAGAAATAGATACTAATATAGGTACTAATATTATTGCAACTGTTATGAATTTAAAGCCATCGAGAGTAGAAGAGTGGATGAAGAAATATAATGGTGAATCCAATGAAAATATACCGTGTGATATCGAACAGTTTAGACAGTTAATCAATAAATACACAAATGAAATTAGTAAAAATAGTCGATTTCGTGGCTTTTTATCGCGTCATAAGTTTAAGTTAAAATCACATATTTTCTCAGGTGTTGAAATTTTTAGTGTTTCAAGTGTGAACAATGTTGTTTTTGATTACTGCTGTCATCCAAAAGCAGGTGATGAGATAATGGGGTTTTTGGATAAAGGTAAAGTGCATGTACATCATAAGATGTGTAAAAATGCACAAAAACACTTAGATGCACAAGAGCCGATGGTATTTGTAAGGTGGGAGAAAAAAATAATATATAATTATAAACTTATTGCATCTTTACGCAATACAAAAGGTGCTTTGGCAAAATTTTTAACCTATTTAGCTCGCTTGGAGATAGATATAAGTTCGATAGAACTTGGAAAAAATAGTAGTGAATACACTAAACTGTGTGAACTTGGTTTTGAAACAACATATGATGATATAAATGCACTTCGTGCTAAGTTAGATAAAAAAACAAAAGTTATTCATCTGATACGAACAGATGATGCCTACAAATAAAATATAAAGAGAAGATAAATGATAACACAAGCATTAAATGAGATTAAAAGAGGTTGTGCTGAGATAATTGATATCGAGCGTATTGAGAAATTATTAAAAGCTTACTATGATGAGGGTAAAACATATACTGTAAAAGCTGGTTTTGATCCAACTGCTCCAGATTTACATCTTGGTCATACTGTGTTACTCCAAAAACTAGCTGCCTTTCAAAAGTATGGTGGTCGTGTACAGTTTCTAATCGGCAGTTTTACAGCGATGATTGGTGATCCAACTGGAAAAAGTGCAACAAGAAAAGTACTTACACAAGAGGACATCATTAAAAATATATCTTCATATACTAGTCAAGCTTTTAAAATCTTAGATGAGAGCAAAACTGATATTGTTTATAACAATGAATGGCTTGATTCTTTAGGTGCAGCAGGAATGTTACAACTTGCTTCAAACTTGACTGTTGCGCGTATGCTAGAACGCGATGATTTTTCAAAAAGATATGCTTCTCAGACTCCCATAGCTGTAAGTGAATTTATGTATCCACTCCTTCAAGGTTATGATAGTGTTCATCTTAAAAGTGATATTGAGATAGGTGGAACTGATCAAAAGTTTAACCTTCTTATGGGAAGACAACTTCAAAAATCTTACGAGATAAAAAAACAACAAGCAGTTTTAATGATGCCAATTTTAGAAGGTCTTGATGGTGTACAAAAGATGAGTAAATCTTTAGGTAACTATATCGGTGTAACTGATGAAGCCAATGATATGTTTGGAAAAATTTTAAGTATCAGCGATGAATTGATGTGGAGATATTTTGAACTCTTAAGTGCTAAATCTTTAGAAGAGATAGCAAATATAAAAAAAGCCGTAGAAGATGAATCTGTGCATCCTAAAGCGGTAAAAGAAGATTTAGCACTTGAAATAACTGCTAGATTTCATGATGAATCTAAGGCTAAAACGGCAAAAGAAGAGTTTGACAGAGTGCATGCAAAAAGTCAAATTCCAACTGATATCCCTGAATTTTCATGCGAAGGGGAAGTTTGGATAGCTAAAGCCTTGCAAGATTGTAACATTGAACCATCAACTTCACAAGCAAGACGAGATATTAAGCAAGGTGGTGTTAAAATAAACCAACAAAAAGTATCTGATGAAAAATTACAACTAACAAAGGGTGAGTATTTACTCCAAGTTGGAAAAAGAAAATTTGCAAAACTAAAGGTAAACTAATGAGCTTTAATTCTCTAAAAATTGGAAAGTATACAATTCCTAAACCAATTGTTCAAGGTGGAATGGGTGTTGGTGTCAGTTGGGATCAATTAGCTGGGACAGTTTCTCAAAATGGTGGACTTGGTGTTATTTCTTCTGTTGGAACTGGATACTATAACAACAAAAAATATTCTAAAAAACTTGTTTCAGATAGACCTTTAAGTGAGACTAACTTTTATTCAAAAGAGGGCTTTGATGCTATTATCAAAAATGCTAGAAAAATTTGTGGAGATAAACCACTTGCGGCAAATATTTTATATGCTATAAATGACTATGGTCGTGTTGTTACTGATGCTTGTGAAAGTGGTATAGATATTATTATCACGGGCGCTGGATTACCAACAAATATGCCAGAATTTACAGAAGGTTATCCAGATGTTGCACTTGTTCCAATTGTATCATCTGCAAAAGCACTCAAAATTATTTGTAAGCGTTGGAAAAAGCGTTATGATAGAGTTCCTGATGCTGTTATCGTTGAGGGTCCAAAATCTGGTGGTCATCAAGGATTTACTTATGAACAGTGCAAGATGGAAGAGAATCAACTAGAAAATATAGTTGCACCTGTAGTAGAAGAAGCAGCACTTTGGGGTGATATGCCTGTAATAGCTGCTGGCGGTGTTTGGGATAAAAATGATATAGAAGATATGATGAGTCGTGGTGCACGAGCTGTTCAAATGGGTACACGCTTTATTGGTACTTATGAGTGTGATGCACATGCAAACTTTAAAAAAGTTCTTCTTGAATCTAAAAAAGAGGATATACAGCTAATGAGTTCACCTGTTGGTTATCCAGCCCAAGGGGTTAGAACAAACTTAACAAAAATTGTAGAAAAGCGTGAGGGCCCTGCTATCAAATGTATCTCAAACTGTGTTTCACCATGTAACAGAGGTGAAGAAGCTAAAGTAGTTGGTTTTTGTATTGCAGATAGATTGAGTGATGCTTATGAAGGAAATCTTGAAACTGGACTTTTCTTCTCTGGAACAAATGGCTATAAATTAGATAAAATAATTTCTGTTGAAGAACTTTTAACTAAATTAACAGAGGGCGAATAAACATTTAATGTTTCGTTTTTTTGTTTTTTTACTATCTTTAGTTCTATCACTAAGTGCACTGAGTAATTCTAAGATTTTAAATAGAGCTGATGGCTTTATGAAGTCTAACAACAAAAGTAATCAGTTCCGTGCTTACAATGATTATAAAAATATTTATCTTCGTGCATTGATGAATGATGATAGTAAATTACTCAAACGCTCACTTAAGGGTATCGTCAAAAGTGGAAATAAACTTCATATTGATGTCTCTCAATATCAAGAAGAGTTACAAAAAAACAAGCCTAAAACAACTTATAAAGCCCCTAAATCTAAATCAATTTCAAAAGTTAAAAGCAAAAAAAAGATAAAGATTAAATCTTCCAATAAGTTAAAAAGTGTAACTTGGAAAGATGGAAAACTTGTTTTAAAGTTTGAGAAAAAATTAAATTCAAATCAGATAAATTATTTTACAAAATATGATGTAAAAAAGAAAAAATATCAGTATTACTTTGATGTTCATGCTTCAATGTTGAAAACTTCTCAAACTTTAAGAAAAGACAATATTGACAAAATAAAACTCTCTCAACATAATTCAAATGCCTTAAGACTTTTTATAGAAGATAAGCAAAAAGTAAAAATAAGTTTTAAAAAAGAGCGATCTGCACTTATCATCAAAATAAGGAGTAGTGCCACAAAAACACCATATAAAGCTAAAATCACTACGCCTAAGCGCCTAGATAGAAATAAGGTTATAGTTATAGATGCTGGACACGGTGGTAAAGACCCTGGTGCTACTGGTTATAAGCGATATAGAGAAAAAGTTGTTGTGTTACAGATTGCTAAAGATTTAAAACGTATTTTAAATACTCGTGGTTATAAAGTCTACATGACAAGAAATAGTGATTATTTTGTCAAACTTAGTAATAGAACAAAATATGCAAATAAAAAACATGCGGATATTTTTATAAGTATACATGCAAACGCAGTCTCAAAAAAGAATGCTAAAAAAGTTCATGGATTAGAGTGCTATTTTTTAGCAAAATCTCGTTCAGGTAGAGCTAAAAGAGCTGCGGCAAAAGAGAATAAAGCAGATTTGAGTGAAATGGATTATTATGGTAAAGAGAGCTTTTTAAATACTATTAACTCTCATAATATAGTGGCTGCAAATAAACTGGCAATAGATCTTCAGCGTGGTGCTTTAGGTGCCTTAAATAAAAAATATAAAAATGTAAAAGATGCAGGAGTAAGAGAGGGACCTTTTTGGGTTTTAGTAGGGGCACAAATGCCTGCTGTTTTAGTAGAGGTTGGTTTTATTACGCATCCAACAGAAGCGAGAAGACTTGTAAATAGTGACTATCAGCAAACACTAGCAAATGGACTTGCTAATGGAATTGAGCGATATTTTTTAAATAATTAATCTTCTCTCTTATACTCTAAAGTACCAGCTCTTGATTCTTTATCACTAATCAGTGCTTCTATCTGATGTTTTACCTTGTCATAACGATACTGTTCTTTAAAGCCCATGATTCTTCCACCTGCTGCATTTGGATGACCACCACCATTTGCCCATTCTTTAGAAATTTGTGCAACACTTACTTGGTTGTTTGCACGAAGGCTCATAGCCCCTCTATAACTTACATCCACAATGAAATCATACTCAGGGTAAGCTAGTAAAAATCCATTTCCAACGATAGATGTATTTCCCACAGCGTAACTTAGATAGCCTTTGTAGCCTTTGTAGTAAATAGTGTGTGTTTTGCGTTTAGCACCAAGTAGTTTTACAACATATTTAGTTGCTAAGTTATCTAGCGTATTGTCTTTATCTTCTTTAAAAAATTCTTTTTTTATTTTATGAATACTCTCATCAAGTAATATAGCTGCGTTTGACTCATCTAAAAGTTTGGTAGCCTCTAAGAGTAGTGAAAGTTTATAGTTTGAATCTTCATCGGCAAACATTACACGATTAAGTTCTCTTGTTTCTGTTACGAGTCGCATACATACTTTGCCATACTCAAAGTTTTCAATCTCTTCTTGTTTCCATAAGTCAACTGCGTTTACAACATTTACATACTTCTCCATCCATGCTGGTTCGTCAAATTCAAAATGTTCTTTTGCGTAATCATAGACTATTTTAGTCGCACATCTTGTTGTATCAAGATAGTACCAATCATATTTTTTTGCACTCTCTTCGCCACTTCCGTGATGGTCTAGAAGTTTGATAACAACATTTTGTTTGTTTGCATTGAGCTTATAGACTTCATTAGTTAGCCATTTTGACTCATCAGCTGTAAGGTTAAGGTCAGAGATAAGGATAAGGGCACTTTTTTTTGACTTTTTAATATTTTCTAAAATTAAATCGAGTTTAGATTTTACTTCTGCTCCATAGTTCGCATTGTAGTTTATTTTTTCATACGGTGTATATTTCATAACGAGTTGACAGCTATAACCATCTAAATCTATATGTGAAAGGTGGTGGATTGTTTCTTGCATTTTATTTTCCTATTAATTTATATTTATTGATTTGTGTCTATTGTGATAGAACCCATGACTTCAAATGTAGCACTTGAATCTATCTCTGCATGAGAGAGAGTGATAACATCCAATGAAAATCTTTCAAAGATTTCTGAAACACCTCGACGAAGTTGAGGGTCAACGATAATAACAACTGGAGAAACACCTTTTTGTAAGAGTTCAGCAGCTTTTGTGCTTGTTGCTTGGATGAGTGCATTAATCTCACCAACATTTAAAAGTAAGTTTCTCGTGCCATCTTGTTCTTGAGATTTTTCTAGCATCAGTTGTTCACTAGCTGTATCAAAAGTTAGAAGTCGTATGACTCCATCTTCACCTGCATACATCTGTGTAATAATACGAGATAGTTTTGCTCTTACTTGTTCTGTTATGACATCAACATTTTTAGTAAACTCTGCAATATCTGCAATCGTTTCTAAAATAGTAAGCATATCTTTAAGTGGGATTTTCTCATGTAAAAGTGCTTTAAGTATTCGCTGAATTAGACCAATACTTGCAACTTTTAAAACATCATCCACGATAACAGGGAAGTCATCTTTTATCTTATCAATAAGTGTTTGCACCTCTTGACGAGTTAGTAAATCTTCTGCGTTTCGTTTAACGAGTTCACTCATATGAGTAGATATAACAGTAGCTGGATCAACAACTGTATAGCCATTAATGATAGCATCTTCTTTTAACTCAGGAGCAATCCATAAAGCATCAAGTCCAAATGCAGGCTCTTTTGTTGGCTCTCCTTTTATCTCTCCTGTTGCCATACCGCTATCCATCGCTAAAAATTTATCGGGCATGATTTCTCCTTCACCGATAGAAACTCCTTTGAGAAGGATTTGATACTGTTGGGGTTGCAGATGTAAGTTGTCACGAATCCTAACTTGTGGCATTAAAAATCCAAAGTCACTCGCAATCTTTCTTCTCATAGAACGAATACGCTCAAGTAAGTCTCCATTTTGCTCAGCATCGGCAAGACGAATGAGTTGGTAGCCAAGTGTAAGCTCTAACATTTCAACTTTAAGTATATCTTCTAACGCAGCCTCTTCTTCTTTTGCTATCTCTTCGTTTGATTTTTTAGGTCGGCTTTCTTCACGCTCTTGACTGAGTTGTTGTGGTGTTTTATTACCAACAACTTTGTTTACATCAAGAATAGTTAGTTCACCTTTATCATATTTGTAGACAGACCAACCAAGGAGTGCAAACATGATACCAACAAAACCCATAGAAGCAGTCGGAAGACCAGGAACAAGAGCAAATAAAATCATAATAAAACCAACAATCATCATGATTTTAGAGTTCCCCATCATCTGGTTGATTGTCCCCTCTGCAAAGTTGTCACCATCGCCAGAAGAACGAGTTATCATAATACCAGTCGCAGTTGAGATGATAAGTGCTGGAATCTGTCCAACTAAACCATCCCCAATAGTTAATAGTGTAAATGTAGAAGCACTGTCACTTACACTCATATCATGTTGAAAAACACCGATAAGAAAGCCACCGATAATATTAATAAGAGTAATGATAATACCAGCAACAGCATCTCCTTTTACAAACTTAGACGAACCATCCATAGCACCATAAAAGTTTGCATCTTGAAGGATTTCTGCACGGCGTGATTTAGCCTCTGCATCATCGATAAGACCTGCATTCAAATCAGCATCAACAGCCATCTGTTTACCAGGCATTGAATCAAGTACAAAACGAGCAGCAACTTCGGCAACCCTTGTCGAACCTTTTGTAATCACCATAAAGTTAATCAAAACTAAGATAGAAAAAACGATGATACCGATAACAAAGTTTCCACCAACGACAAAACTACCAAAACTTGTAATAATGCTACTTACATTTTCACTACCCTCATAACCATGACTTAAAATCATTCTCGTTGTCGCGACATTAAGTGAGAGTCTAAAAAGCGTGA
The DNA here is from genome assembly GCA_045046645.1 of Sulfurimonas sp. Classification (GTDB taxonomy): domain Bacteria; phylum Campylobacterota; class Campylobacteria; order Campylobacterales; family Sulfurimonadaceae; genus Sulfurimonas. Next base: position 13,581 of record JASFZD010000078.1, read on the forward strand.
TGATAAGTATCAGTGTAGGAAAGGTAGTTAAGTCTGTTGGTTTTGGGACGTATAGTGAAATAAGTAAAATTAAAACAGCAATAGCCATAGAAACAGTAAGTAATACATCTAACATAGCAGATGGAAGAGGTACTATTATAATCGCTAAGATAGCCATAACAAAGGCAACAACACTTAAGTCACGCTGTCCTAATAAAAAGTTAAGTGTTGTTCCTACTTGCTGCTTGAGTGTGAGTTTCTTTGCCACAGGTTTTTAGTCTTCTTCTAGTATATCTGCTAAAGTGAGTTCAGCTAAAAAAAAGTCGATTTTACCTTGAAGTTTGTTTAGAAATGGCCAGATTGAACAGATGTCAGCTCTATCTGAGGGACAATCCTTAGGTGAAGATGCACAATCAAAAACAGCAGGAGCTTTTCCTTCTACACCAGACATTATCTCTAGCATACTAATTTCTTTAGGCTCTTTTGCTAAAACAAATCCTCCATGAGCACCTTTAAAAGATTTAAGTATATTTACTTTAGCAAGTGCTTGTAAGATTTTAGCCAAAAAACTTTTTGAGATGGAAAGTTCACGAGAAAGTGTATCACTATCTTGAGGTGACTCGGCCTTTGATAAAAGGATAAGAGATAGGATGGCATATTCGCTAGCGCGTGTTATTAACATATTTGATTAACTTTCTTTTTTATTTTTGTTGATTATACCAAAAGAAGTTTAACTTGATTTACATTATGAAAAATTTTTGCTATAATCTCGCTTCAACTTTATGTACTATGCATAAATGTTAGATTAATATACCCATCAGGAGGCTATAATGGCTTTAGATTCGGCTAAAAAAGAAGAGATAGTTGCAAAATACGGTCGCAACTCAAACGATACAGGTTCAAGTGAAGTTCAAATTGCACTTTTAACAACAAGAATTGCAGAGTTAACAGAACACTTGAAAGTTTTCAAAAAAGATCACGCATCAAGACTAGGTCTACTTAAACTAGTCGGTAAGCGTCGTCGTCTTATGAAGTACTTCAAAAGAACCAATAAAGATGCTTACAACAAATTAGTATCTGATTTAGATATCCGCGACAACATCTAATTTCTCTTTTTAGTTCCCAATTTTTTTGGGAACTATTATCTAATCTACCGTAAAAACCCCATAATTAACTAACCTTGACGCACTAAGGAATCAAAATTGCTTAATCTCAAATATGAAAAGGCAAATAGATTACCTTATCTTTAAGAACAAAGATGGAAGTAAAGGTATTTTAAACTTGAAAAGTGCGTAAGGACAGATGGTAAAATAATAAAGTATGATGTGAGAATAGACTCTACTAAAAAGTAGAGCCTTGTTTAGAGAAATGAAATTTGTTTTATAATTAGAATTTGTAGTTTAATCCAAAGTAATATTGCTGAATATTGTCCACATCAATATCAACTTTTACAGGTGTTCCTGAAATAGTTTGTGTATCGTCACCTGACATATTTGAAGCCAAAAAGCGAGCGCCAAGTTCAAATTCTATATTGTTTGATATATCATATGTTAGACCAAGCTCTGCACCATAATTAATCCCAGTTTCATCAACACTAAAACCAGCACCTGTCGCAGTAGCTTTTGCATATGATAAAGGTAAGCACCTCACAAACAGCACCAAAAGACTTTCAAAATCTCTCAAAAATAGCTGATAAAACCTTCTCGAAAGTACCTATTTATGGTATAATA
>JASFZD010000079.1:0-5925 GCA_045046645.1 Sulfurimonas sp.
CGTATCTATTATCTCAATGAGATTATAGCCACACACCCAAGATTAAGAACTATTGGTCAGTTCTCTACACTTGCTGAGCATAGAACACCAGAGCATGCTTATATACACGATAAGTGGACTCCACAGAGATTTCATTCATGGGCTGCCTCTATTGGAGAATACAGCACAGAGTTTGTGAAAAATGCACTTGAGAGTGCAGACTATCCAGAACAGGCATACAGGAAAATACTCGCGATACTCAAGCTTGCCAAAGATTATGGCTATACAGAGTTTGAGCTGGCACTTATGTATGCATTAGAGCATAATACGACTACAACGAAGTCTATCAAATCTATTTTAGACAAACGGCTATACTTACAGTCTGCGAGAAATAACACCAGTTATAAAACACCACAGCTTTTTAACACTCATGATAATATCCGCGGTGCTACTGAATATCGTTAAATGAAATACAATAAAATAACAGGAAAGATACAATGACACACTCACAATTACAAGAGAAGATTACAGCCTTAGGATACAAGGGATTTTTAGAGTCCTACAAGATGCAATCAGAAGATATAGCTTACTCTAAGATGGGCTTTGAGGAGAGGCTGTATGCCCTCCTTGATGCACAGGAGCTATTTTTAAAAAACAAACGCATCATCATGAATCATAGACTCTCAAAGATAAAAGACAAACAAGCAGCATTAGATGCACTTGACTATAAAACAGATAGGAATCTTGATAGAGCCCAGATTCAATCTTTGGCACAATTAAACTTCATTAATGCCAAGCAAAATATCATCATCACTGGTAAAACGGGTACCGGGAAAAGTAATCTTGCTCAAGCATTAGCCAATCATGCTATTCATAACTCCTATAGAGTTTACTATTGCCAAACTACACCAAACTTAAGCATACCAGCGATTAGAAAAATGTGCAATTGCAAGGCGGAAAGTCGCAGGAGCTACTAGTAGCTTCAAGATTTTCCAACGAAGTCAAGTGTACTTTTTTCTAATCGTCCTTTGGATAAGTCATAAAAGGGCAATCTGCAAAGCATCTATCATTCGACTCTACTAGTAGAGCCTTCACGATAGCTACTTCACAGCTTACCCTTTTATGACTTACTGGTATACTTAAGTTTGGTGTAGTTTGGCAATATATAAGAACTCCCTCTTTACTTGAAGAGATACGACTCTCAAGGATAGATGGTACTTATATAAATCTGCTCAAAAAGTATTCACGATTTCAACTGCTGATTCTTGACGATTTTGGAGTAGCACCAATGGTCGATGATGATGCTACCAATCTCTTTGTACCCCAAGGGCAGGCTTCGCGCAGATTATTGAGGATAGAACCAATATAAACTCAACCATTATCACTTCACAACTACCGGTGAGTGAGTGGTATAACTATCTCAATAATAATACTGTAGCAGATGCAATATTGGATAGGATAGTTCACTCTTCTCATAGAGTAACACTTGAGGGTGAATCGATGCGAAAAGTGAATGCATTATCAAAGAATTTGGAGTATTGAAAACCAACATCCGGTCACTTTATGATAAAATACTCTTACAGAAAATATCCTCTTAGGTGGTGGCCGGATGTCACCGCGATTGGTGGCCAGTTAGACCGCTATACGCAGTTTAGCACCTCTCGTAGTGTCAGAAGACAAAAGTTTGGCTATTTTCTTCTCTTTCAAGTTTCTAATAATTCTTTTACTAGGAGCTTGCAAGAGCAGATTTAAACTGCTTTTTGAAAAGATATTTGTGTTCTTTAACATTTCTGGGAATATTTGATTAATTATAGACTTCATATCTGTTTTTAAAGCAGACATTGAATTTATGAGTTTCTCTTTTTCTCTAACGATAGGTTTAATCGATTCTAAATCATCAAAATGAGACAATTTTAAAGTTGCACCATTTCTCTTTGCAAAAAGAGAGATGGTGTGTGCATCTTTAGAATCAGTCTTTGTCTTTCTGATTGTCATGGATTTAGTAAATGCATGAATGAATAATGGATTAACTACAGATACACTTAACCCTTGCTCTAATAGATATGAGAGCAGGTTTAAATGATATATCCCCGTAGCTTCCATAACAATCAGAATCTCATCTTTAGAGAATGGAGTAAGATACTCACTAAGTTTAGTAAAGTCAGTCATATCCATTTGATAGTGGTCTTTATATAAGACTTTTTCAGTTTCATCGGTGAAGCTGAAATCAAAACTATCTTTAGATATATCAATTCCTAAGAAATATTTATACATGTCATATCCTTTTAAAAGTACAAAAAATAAATTAAAATAAAAAACCAAAGGTTTAATAAAACATACAAACAGATAAGCAAGCACTTGACTTGATCCTACCTTCCAAACGACAGAGGTTCAAAGACCTAATCAACTAATTGGGATTGTAAGCAAGTAACAGACTTTTTTCGAGGTTCTTATCTTGAAACGATAGCTTTAAGGTTAAAAGATAATTCCTAAGGAATAATCGTTCTCTTGCTTATCTCTTTGTATGTATTTTACATTAATTTTTGCTAGAAGGAATTAGAATGATACCAATACAAATAGTAACACTAAAATATGATGAGAATGCTCTTTACTCTACAAGACGTGTTATGATAGAACAACTTGATAAAAATTATATAGGGCTTATGTATCTATAAAAGAAGAGGGTAAAGTGTTTTCTCCATTTAGTTTGAGTAATGAAACTTATGATAGTGCTTCATCTGCATTATATTCACAAGCAAACTCATTCACTAACAAGGTTATTGAGGCAGATAATCAAATATCTGATTTGTTGACATCAGATGAAATTAAATCTACGTTAAAAATAGATAAACTAACCGAAAGTTGAGCAAGAGAGGAATAACATGCCAGAAGAACATATAAAATATTATCTAAAGACAATAGAATATCTGAAAAATAAGAATTATCCAAAAGAATATGACAAGATAATAAAAACACTTTTATTAACAATAGATATTTCTCTTCATGGAGCAGGTGGTCGTTTCCATTCTCCATCAAATATTTTAATCGAAATAAATACAGAACTTCTTATGGAACTACTTCAGGAGCTAAAAATGTTTGAATATATGCACGTGTTAAATGAATTAATAGCTGAAAATGCTGAAAAATGTAGGTAGAAGAGCAATGGTCGGTGTTAAAATAGGGAACGGCATTTATGAAAGATGAAAAAGGTGTTGCTGTTAGGTTTTAGAATTATTTCATATATAATATAAATAGAGCCGTCACACTCATTATTATAGGTAATAGCAATTCGATTGTAATCCAACGTAAACTTTGACTGGACTTCATGTAAGAGAACCATTTATCAAATCGTTCCAAAGAGACTGGTATTCTAGCAGATGATAATATTTCGGAGAGTGTAAAACAAACTGTGTAAACCCTAAAAATTAGATTTATTTGATAAACTAATCAAATGAATTATTTATAAGGATTTACATATGAGACATTTTGTCTTTTTTAAATGATATAAAGAGCAATAAAGACACTTTATTTTTAAACATAATAATCAAAATATACAAAAAATAGTAAAAATATGGCAATTACACTTTATAATCTTAAAATTACCTCATAATTAATACAATAATAGTAATTATCTATAAAAATAGTAGTAATCATAAGCTAATTAATGTAATACGATTAATTATAAGATAGGTTTAAATGTAAAAAGAAAAAGTAGTAGGAACTTTGCTGCATTATATATAATTATTATAAAAAAAACTATATTAGAATAATATTTACGAATGTTACAAACTGAAACATACCCTCCCCCATGCAAGATAACTTTTTTTGTTAAATTCTATGCTTCATAAGAAATTATGATATTATCTTCTATTATAAAAAAGTGATGATTAAGGAGGAAAGATGTTGCATAGATTTACGAAATTATTGACGTATCATTTATGATACAGCTTCATACAACTACACGAGCACTTTTCTACAAAAAAACAATCATATCTTCGCTTCTTTTCTCATTCTTCTTTCTTTGTGGTGTTATGGAATGATCAATATTTTTTACAAGGATATTATAATGCTTAACAATAAATCTCTCAATCATAAAAAGAATGATGTAAAAACTTTGACCTTAAATGAACTTAATGCAAACAGCTACTTCAATGCAAATGCAAGCATAGATGAAGCCAATACAACTATGAGCTTTACAGCCTCACTCAAAGGAGTACTCAAAGATGATGAGTCTCTTAGTGTGGCATTTCAAACAGCAAGCGGAAGTGCAACTGATGGCATAGACTACGGTAGTACTCAAAAAACTGTAGAGTTTGTTAATGCAGTATCAAACAATTTCACTATTACATGTAAAAAGGTGGCGTGATGGAAGCTAAACAGCAAACTACAGCACAAAGAGATTATGATGAAAATCCGATAGTGATTTATAATAATTTTACTTCACTTGTGTTTGGTATCACTTTTTGGTTGATGTTCAACGGATTGATTATTTATTTGATATTTTTTGGTGATGCGATTGACTGGTCTCAAAACAAAGAATGGTATTTGATTTTAAAAGATGAAATGAGCAAAAGTGCCTTTTCCTGAAAATGTTTTTGAATTTTCTAAACTACTTATTTTTATACCAATAGCTAGTTGGCCAGTTTATCGTCAATATAAAAATACAAAAGGGAAAAGAAAGATAGTCCTCAGTAATCAAAAAGTTATTTATAGACATAATGATTATGTAATTACTGAAATATTTTTAGACAAGTTACCAAGTTTTTATTTGTCCTTTCAAAATTTTTATCATAAATCTCAAAATAGCTTAAAAGTATGGCACCTAGCCATCGTCTTTTTAATGGGAGTTTTGATAACACAATCTTTTTTGTTAAATCTTTCTATATTTTTATTTGCTTATTTATATGCTTTTTTAGCATTACAAATAGTAAAGTTTATTGTTTATAGAGGGAGATATAGGTTTTATCATGCTTTATTAGTAATGAGAGAAGAGGATATTATCGCTATTCCACTTTTAAACGAGGATGATTATCTTTCGATTAAAGTGTATTTTACAAAAAAGAATACTTACATGGAATCTCTTCCAAAATTCTATAAATTCATTTATGGATTTGAAAATATAAATATTAAACAAGGAAAATAATTATGAGTGCAATTGAAGTCTTACAACAAGCAAAAAATTTATGGGATTTACTCCATACAGCAGGTGGAAGTGCTGTTAAAAATGAAGCGGGTGAAAAATATATTTTTGTACAAGGTGCAACTGGTGGAGCTATAATAGATGTAGCAGGAGGAGATAGCTGGGATGAGATTCTTGTTGGAATAACGGGTGATGTAGTTCAAGCAATAGTTATGGTGCCATTTGGTGTAGCTGGGGTAGTTGTGGAAGCATCTTGGATTGTTGCTAAAGGAACAGGATCCTCAAGTTCAGCTTCTTTGGGTGATTTACTAAAAGATTATTACAAAGACATAAAATCAGATATTGCAACAGAATATTGGAAATATGAAAAAGATTTTAATTTTATGGCACCTGGTGGCGTTATGTTGCATTATGACTACGCAAAAGTTCTTTATGATAGAAATGGTGCAAAATTTGATGCAGGTTATCAAGTTGTTCAAGAAACATATCAATCCCAATATGAAGATTATATAGCGAATAAACAAAGTATTATTAGTCATGTAAATACTGCAATTTTGAATACAAAAATTGAGAATAGCAATGGAGTTTTTAAAGTCACGCTTCCTGATGGAACTGTGTATGCAGAAGGTGATGGAACCAATAACACATTGGTGGGTGGTGATAAAAATGATACCTTAACGGGCGGAGCAGGAGCAGACTACCTCTCAGGTGGAGCAGGTTACGACACCTACATAACAGGAAACAATGACATCATAACAGACTCTGATGATAAAGGGAGAGTATTTTTCAACAACTCTTTACTCCAA
>JASFZD010000080.1:0-7674 GCA_045046645.1 Sulfurimonas sp.
ATCTTAAGGCATCTTCGATTGATAAAACAGTTACTCCCCCATGCGTGTTTGTTGCTATAAGAGAGTGATTTGTGTTGATTTTTTTGTTTTGAAGTATATTATGTAATTTATTCATGACAATAGTATATCTATTTGAGTACAAACAAATGGAAAATATGACATATTGTCGTGAATATTTTACGCTTTTTAAAAACAATAATCTAATTACCAACAAAAGACCCATTTGGTGTCATAATGGATTGACTGTCACTTACAAAACTGCCATCGGGAGCCATATTAATTAGCAAAATTATCTGTTTTTAATTGATAGGGAAGAGGGCGTTAAAAAGTAATACGAGCATATCCTGTCTCAGGTGTTATATTAATTGTAGCAGTTTCACTACCATTAGTTAAAGTGATATTACAATCATTAGTTGTTACAAGTCTTACATCTGTTCCGGTATAGGCTCCTGTAAAAGTATTAAAATCTCCCGTAATAGGTCTCCCAAGATGATCAAAGCCTATAGCATATATGTTTGCATTAGCAGCATTTATAATACCACATTCTGTACCATTAACACTAAGTGTCACACCATATTTTTGATTTAAATCAATATTTGATAAATTTGTACTCGTGTTGGAAGGGTTAACTGCATAGGTTGCATTGCTAAGAATTGAATATTGATTAGTATTTGTATTGAATTGTATTTGCCATCGATCTTTATACCAAGTTCCATTACTTTGATACTTGTCATCAATGAAAGATAAATGTTGCGTATATCGAATCTTAGATAGCAAATCTATTGCTGCTTCTTTAACAGGATTTGTTCTTGTATTAGGAATAACTACTGCTGCTAAAATTCCAATTACAACTAATACAAAAATAAGTTCTAACATGGTAAATGCTCTTTTCATATTTGCCTTTCCTGTTATAATATATATTTTCTTATTTCACATTGTATCATACTAAAATAGAAAGTTCTTTGATACAATACACTAACTCATAAAATGGTGAGAATTTATTTAAAAAGCAGCATTGTGAAAATTAAAATATTAATATTTGGTCTCAGTATCATGATTGTTAGTAATATGCTAATATTACTATCAGTATCTAGTTTACATTTACGATCTTTTATTGCAATGGCATTATTTACGTTGCTTTCGCTGTTGGCATGGAGAATTCTATTAAAAAAAGATGTGCCTATAGCCATAAAAACTTTAGATGCAACAATGCTAAAAAGTACTTTTCTTTTATTTGCAATTCTGCTTTTTGCCATAGTATATTTTCTTAATGCTTTTAAAATCGATTATGGAATTATGAGTCTAATGTTGCTTACATCTTTAGCTACCGGTATATATGAGGAAATTATTTTTAGAGGTATTACGCTAGGTTCTTTAGTTAGTGCTGGTGTAAAACCAAGTAAAGCAATTTACTTATCAGCAATGATCTTCTCTTTATTCCATTTATCAACTGTTTATGACTCTACAAGTATAGATATAATTTTAAAGATGTTAAATACTTTTATGATGGGAGTTATTTTTGCCTATATCTATTACAAGTCCCATAATATACTGTACGTTATCATTATTCATTCTATATGGGACTTCGAATCATTCCTGGCTCAACAGCAACAGAATGTGTCAGATAAAATAGGCGAATCAATAGCTATTATATTATTTGCAATGACAGTACTATATTTCAGTTGGTCATACAAAAAAATAGTAAAATTATGATAGTTTAAAAATGAATGATGCAAACTATGCTCAATCTAGTGAAAATGCAGCATAAGGTAACAGATGTTGAAGAGAATTAGATTTTATAAAAAGTTGTCTTGACATATTGGGATGGTATATTTCTCGCTCTTGTTAAATTTTAAATTTATTTGCGATAAATATAATATCAATAATTCTTCTGCTAAAATAACAGATAATTTATCATAAGGATATCTTTTATTATGAATGCGATAAATCAATTTTTGGAAGATAATACCAGAAGATTACTAGAAATCACTCCGACGAGCTGGATAAAAAGAGTTTATACTGAAAATGGAATTCTCTTTGAGTGTGAAGAGGCTAAAAAAGGCAAAGAGACAACGCTCAATACCTATAGCAAAAAATCAGATGTACTGGAATGGTACAAAAGCTTGTAGATATGACCTTCTCAAAAAAAGAAAAGACAGCGACTAAAACAGTCTTTGAAAAAGCTAAAGAGAAAGATTATAATCGTTTAATAGAGCGTATTAATAATACAAAGATTAAAACTGCTTTGGATGTTTGGCAATTAAGAGATATACTAAATGTTGCAGCAAAAGAGTTTGACAGTAAATATGACTACAGGTACTCAGTCATGCTAGATAACTTTGTAACACTCCTTTTAGAAGAGCTTATTAGCCTGGAAGATTTAGAGTTCCTATCAGAAGAGAAATACCAATATATAAAAAACCCTCTACAAACCATTGAGCAATTTAGAAATAACAACGAGGAAGAGTAATTTGCAAAAGTTTAATTTACAAGCAACTATGAGTTCGTTAGAAGAGAAAAATCTCATACTTGCAGATGAGTTTATGAATATTGATGAGAGGGAGTTAAAAGTACCAATTCTTGATCAGATGGATACTTTTTTAAATGGTATCAATGAGAAAGGTTTAAAATTAACTACCAAAGGAAAACTTCCAACAGCTTTGGTAAAAGAGATTAGTTTAGCCAATCCATCTTATGAGGATCAGCGATTTTTAAAATTTACCAAACGCTTTATTGAGGATGAATCCAGAAGTGCTCAAATGGTACGCGTTTTAGCAAAGCATCTTAAATTTATAAAAACCTCTAAAAATAGACTCTTTCTTACAAATAAAGCTAAAGCATATCAAACACTCAAAGCCAGTGAAAAGTTTATTGTGCTTTTTGAGAGCTTTTTGTCACTCAATCTTGGTTACTTTGATGGGATGGATAATTTTGATCTGTTAAATGAGATAACACCACTTTATCTGCATACAATCGCACAAGAAAAAAGAGCTTACCGCAGAGTTGCAAGCTATGATGATTTGTTTTTTGAGAAAAGCACCCATTTGGAGATGCCAGTTCTTCTGCAGCTTCTAAAAACAACAAACATTAGACTCGAAGAGGGAGAACTTTTAGATTCTCAAGAGATGATGCTAAAGGTCACAAAAAGACACTTTGAAAGCTATGTTGAGCTTCGATTGTTTCAACGATTCTTTGCACTCTTTGGGCTGCTAGAGGAGAGGGGAAATAGGTTTAATAAAGAGACAAAGGAGTTTGAACCATATGAAGCACAAAAATCTCCACTCTTAGAGAAATTTATAGAACTCAACAATGTGATCAATAAAGATCATCTTCTTACTAAAAAGATGGTGCATTTACTGAAAAAAGATATTCAAGAAAAAAATCTAGATATAACAAATCTCTTTCATGACTTTGTATATCTTATGAGTACTTTAGGAAATCATCCATTTCCTCCAACATCTCTTGTGGTAGAAGATATTATCAAACAAAAGATGATAATAGGTACACAAGCTAATAATCAAACAAAGCTTTATACAGCTCTTTATGAGGGCTTAAAAACTGCTACACTTCTTTTTACCCAGTATACTATGGACTCTTCACAAAAAGAGCAACTCAAAAAATTGTTTGAAGAGTTTATTGAAGCAGTTGTTCTTTTGATAGATAGTGATAAAAAACCATTTTTAATCTATAAAGAGTTTGAATCTATTCCCCTCGTTTTATTGGAACTACTCTCAAAAGAGTACAACATAGATCTCAATACAGGTGATCCGCATGAAATAATTGAGCAACACTTTAATAAAGAGGTTGCTAAAGATATTGAGATGGTATTTGTACATCTTGCAATACTGCAAAAACAATCCAAAAAACTCAAACGCGTTACAAAGGATTTTAAACTTCTTATTCAAGAGACTATCCGCTTTTACATCTTAGCAATTTTTTCACTCTATACCTACCAACTTGAGAATAAAGTGATGCAAGAAGATGAAAAACTACCAACTCCTAAAAGTGATGGATTTACAGAAAAAATATTTGAGTTTGCAATAACATTGCAAGATATTGACAATCCTGTAATATACAGAACCATTCAAGTACCAAGCAATTTTACCTTTTATGATTTACATGTAATTATACAAAATGTATTTGACTGGCACAATGCTCATCTCTTTGAATTTATGATCAAGAAAAAACAGATAGCAGATCATGAGGATGAATATGGAGAGGAGAATATTTTACCGGCAAGAGAGATACTCATAGAAGATGAATTTAAAAGAAAATCCCAAAAAGCTCTGTATATTTATGACTTTGGAGATCATTGGGAGCATGAGATTGTCCTAGAGAGAAGTTTTAAACCAGAGGAGGGCAAGAAGTATCCACTCTGTATTGAGGCGCAGGGAAATACACCACCTGAAGATGTTGGTGGTGTTTGGGGATTTGAGGATTTTAAAAAGATTATGCAAGATAAAAACCATCCTGAGTATTTAGAGATGAAAGAGTGGTATGGTAGTGATTATGATGCAAATGCTTGTAGTGTTGATGTAATCAATGCAAAATTATAAATAATCAGTATTTTTGGTTGCTAATACTTATCATCCAATCACATTATGATAAAATACTTGTAGAGCATATATCATCTAAGGTATATTAAAGTCATAGACACTATAAAAACGAGGTTGTAAAATGATACAAACAAAACTAAAAACATATTTTATTGAAGCAAATAAACATATTGAGCTTATCATTGAATCTTTAGATGTTTTAACTCCATTATTACCTGTAAAAGATTATGAGGAATTAAATCAACTCCAGAGATTTGCCTTAAATGCTCTTATTTTTCGCTTTTCAAAGCTTCAAGATCTGCTAGGCGCTAAAATTTTTAGAACATATCTTGAATATAATGGTTTTAATACTCAGGGTATTAGTTATTTTGATATACTCAAAGAAATAGAAAAAGAGGGTATTGTTGATATTGATAGTTGGGGAGAGTTACGAGAGCTTAGAAATAAAATAGCTCATGATTATCCTGAAGAATTAGATGAAATGATAGAAAGTATCAACCTTTTTATAAATAGAAGTGCAGTATTGGTACATATAGCACAAAAAGTGGAGCAAAACTTTTATGAGATTGAGCGAAAAAGAGATTAGCATTATAAAAGATACTGTTTTTGGTATATTTGGTAATGCTCAAATATACCTTTTTGGAAGTAGATTAGATGAGAGTAAAAAAGGGGGAGATATTGATTTGTTTATTATCTCAAATGAGCATAATCTTTTAGAGAAGAAAATAAAAGCTCTCGCCAAACTAAAAAGAATTTTGCATAAACCTATAGATATAGTTTTACATAAAGATTTTGATAGGATTATAGAACAAGAAGCATTGCGAGGGAAAATAATTTAAAACTTTCAGAATCTAAAAAATGATTTCGGAGATTGATGAATGGAGTCTCTTTTATAGTGGTGATGATAAATTTAAATTGATAGTTAATAATCAAATGATTATAGATGAAACTACTTACAAAATAATGTTTTAAAGGATATTAAACTTGAGTGAATTTGAATTAATGATATTAAAAATAGCAGCAAAAGCAACTAAAGAAGCCCAAGAAAAAAATCTTAAAAATGGCATAGCTAATGTTTATAGCAAAAATGGACAAAGTTTTTTTCAACTTCCAGATGGAACAATTACTCAAGAAGAACCACAGCAATATAAAGATGTATTATTAAAATAGCCATCATATTTGTATACTCCCCTATATATAGGGATATACAGATTAACATAATTTATCTAAAGTAGATTGTGTCAAAGATATAGTATTATTGGGGTTTTTCATAAATTATGACCTTTCTTATATATTTGACACTTTTTTGTCTTTTAGCATTAATTTTGTGGCAACTAATTGATCCATCAACTTGGAATTGATTGATTGAAGCCGTTTATTTTCTTCTTTTAGTGTGAGAATTATATCATTTTGATCTTTAAAATTGTTAGTGTAAGACTCTATTTTAGTTGATTCTAAATTATTGATTATATCTTTATAATTAGCATAAATGCTGGCTCTGGTTATTCCAGCTAAGGTCGCAATTTTTGAAACAGTTATTTTTGTCTCACCTGCGTTTTTCAACTCTTTAATAACAGCTATTAATTTCTTTCGAGTTTGAGCTTTTTGCTCCATTTTATACTTTTTTAGTGAATCACCTTTTGCCATATTTTTACTCCTGTATATTTTTAATAATTGTTTCAACTTTTTGAAGATGAGAGTAAGTTTTCTTAGCCTCAATCATGTATCCATACTGATTACAATGATTCAATTGTTTTTCTAATATTTCTTTTTCATGTTGAAAATTCAACAGAAAACTTTTATTTGTTATAAAATCACTACAATCGACTTTATAGCAGCTCTGCACACCTAAATGAGGGCAGTGGCCTCTTTTAAAATCAAATAGGCATAATCCAAAGGGAAGAGGATTAATACCAAACATTTTTGAAATATTTTCTGTGATGGATGTTATGTCCTTGTTGTCATTATTTTTGCTAATTATCTTTTTAAAAGAGTTTCCTTCTTTACCTTGCGTATAAATATTACCACTATCTATCATACCTTTAATGTAAGCATTTTTAATCTCTTCTTTTTTGAGATTTATATAGTGCATAGTCATCTCTATGGATAGATGCTTAAAATGTGTTTGCAAGACTGTAGGATTTATATTTTGTTGTGCTAGGGCAATATTTGCATAGGTATGTCTAAAACAGTGTGAAGATATTTTAATCTCTTCATTAAATATATTTATAAAGGTTAGTGCTAAATTATTCCGTTTTAAAAAAGGACGAAGTAGATAGTGATTGTACTTACCAGACTCCAGTGTTATCGGTTTAAAGCGCTGCGTTTCTTGAGATATTGATGTTTTTTTACTGACTTTTGATAATATATAAAAAAGGTATTCTTTGTCTTGTGCTTCTTCTCTTAAGGGTTGTGTGAGTTTCTCTAACTCTTGAATCAATGTATATATTTTGTTTGGAATGAGAATCTTATGCGAAGTCGGCTCTATTTGGGTTTTTTCTATTTCAACTTCTAACCAACATCTATTCGCTTGATCTTTTTCTACAGATCCCTTCTTTAAATATAATACTTCCGATATGCGTAGTCCGGTATAAGCTTGTATCAAGATGTCAAACTTTTCATTGTTTATACGAATCAGTCCAGCACTTTTACCCCTTTTTATAATTTGTGTAATACTTGGTTCACTCCATGCTTCTATCCATTTTATTGTTGTTTGAACCTAGGGCACGCCACCATTGCCATACAGAAATTTCCAATATAATCGGTTCTTTAGGTAAGTGCGATAATTTAAATGATTGTCCAGTTGTAATAATTTGTAATAATGTATTTGCGATACTGGCCAAGTTTTTTAGTGTGTTGGGTTTACTGTTTGCAGAATGTCTTTTGAGCCATTGATTAAAGAGTAAAAAGTATTCTTTATTGAAGCTCTCTAATGAATTTAACCGATATTCTTCCATAAATGCTAGTAATTTTGGAACAAGCATAGCATAGATATTTGCAACGGTCATAGGTTTTACTTCACCCAGACGTAAATAACAATAATATTTTAGCAGTTCACTATCTTATAACTTTGAGTATCGCTGTTTACTATTTCTAAGCTACCTATTCGGCAGTTCAC
>JASFZD010000081.1:0-5344 GCA_045046645.1 Sulfurimonas sp.
ATTAAAAGATTTTGATATGCTTTTGGATGCAAATTTGATACACAAGCACAAGCATAAACACAAGGACTTTTCACATTCACATTATCATAAACATTTAATACTCCACTGACTAAAGCACAAATCTATTTAAAAAATATTATAGTATCTCAAAGAACCAAAAATGTGTTACAAACCCCCGATAATAGAGGGTTTGTAAAGTGTTTGAGAGATGATTACATCATTCCCGGCATGCCACCCATGCCACCCATGTCTGGCATAGCTGGAGCTGAGGATTTTTCTTCTTTGATGTCGCTTACTGTTGCTTCTGTTGTCAGAAGTAGGCTTGCTACGGAGATAGCATTTTTGAGTGCCACTCTTTCAACTTTTACAGGATCAACGATACCGGCTTCAAACATATCTACATATTCACCGGTTGCAGCGTTGAAACCTATGTTTTTATCTTTGTTCTCCAACACTTTGTTTGTAACAACACCTGCATCGTAGCCCGCATTTGTTGCGATTTGTTTCAAAGGAGCACTTATAGCACGATTTACTATATCGGCACCTATCGCTTCATCGCCCTCTAATTCTAGCTTGACTTGTGAGCCAGCATATAGAAGTGCTGCACCGCCACCTATAACGATACCCTCTTCGACTGCTGCTTTTGTAGCACTGAGAGCATCATCTACTCTATCTTTTTTCTCTTTCATCTCTGTTTCAGTTGCAGCTCCAACTTTTATGACAGCTACTCCACCGCTTAGCTTTGCAAGTCTCTCTTGCAATTTTTCTTTATCATAATCACTTGTAGTCTCTTCGATTTGAGCTTTGATTTGAGAGATTCTAGCATTGATTTTTACTTTATCGCCGGCACCATTTACGACAGTTGTATTGTCTTTATCTATAACGATAGATGAAGCCACACCCAGGTCATCCATAGTAGCACTCTCTAGTGTTCTTCCTAGCTCTTCACTTATAACTTCACCACCTGTTAGAATAGCGATATCTTCAAGCATTGCTTTTCTTCTATCGCCAAATCCAGGAGCTTTTACGGCTGCTATATTTAACACTCCTCTTAGTTTGTTTACAACTAAAGTTGCAAGAGCTTCACCCTCAATATCTTCAGCGATGATTAAAAGTGGCTTTCCACCTTTTTGTACTTGCTCTAGTACAGGAAGAAGATCTTTTAAATTAGATATTTTTTTGTCATATAAAAGTATATAAGGACTTTCTAGTACAGTTTCCATTTTTTCAGTATTTGTCGCGAAGTATGGAGACAGATAACCTCTATCAAACTGCATACCTTCTACAACATCAAGCTCATCATTGATGCCTTTAGCCTCTTCAACAGTGATAACGCCATCTTTTCCAACTTTATCCATAGCTTCTGCGATAAGTTCACCGATAACAGCATCTGAGTTGGCAGAAATAGTAGCGACTTGAGCAATCTCTTTTTTGTCTTGTACTTTTTTAGCTTCATTTTTTAGCTCATTCATAATGACTTCAGCAACTTTATCCATGCCTCTTTTTACTTCAACAGGATTTGCACCGGCTGTTATATTTCTAAGACCTTCTTTAAAGATAGCGTGAGCTAAAACTGTAGCAGTTGTTGTTCCGTCACCCGCTTCATCAGCAGTTTTACTAGCTACCTCTTTTACGAGTTGTGCACCCATGTTTTCGATAGTATCAGCTAGTTCAATCTCTTTTGCTACGGAAACACCATCTTTTGTGATGCTAGGAGCTCCAAAACTCTTTTGAAGAAGTACATTTCTACCTCTTGGTCCCATCGTAACCTTTACTGCATCATTTAGTTTTCTAACACCTTCGAAAAGTGCGTTTCTTGCTTTATCTGAATAATATATCTCTTTTGCCATTTTTGACCCCTTACTTTAATATTCCTAAAATTTCATCTTGACCCATTACAAGGTACTCTTTTCCGTCTAAACTTAACTCTGTTCCTGCATATTTGGCAAAGATTACCTTGTCGCCTACACTTATAACACCTTCGTCTTCTATCTCTTTGCTGATAGAGACAACTTTGCCACTTAAAGGTTTCTCTTTTGCATTGTCAGGTATGATTATGCCTGATGCTGTTGTAGTTGGTTCTTCTATTCTCTCAAGAAGAACTCTCTCTCCCAATGGTTGAAAATTCATCGTACATCCTTTTAGTAGATTTTTATTATTTTAGCACTCTTATCATATGAGTGACAGAATTTTACAAAAATTTTACAAAAATGTCAAGTAAAACTATATATACTTTAGTCTAATATACTAATGCATCTTAATGATATAGGCTAAGTAATTAATCTAAAAAATCTAAAAAATGTTCTATATGCAGAGTTAACCAAATTATAAGTTATGAAGATGTATAATTTCGACCTTTAAAGTGTCAAGGTAGCTCAGCTGGTTAGAGCGCTGGTCTCATAAGCCGGAGGTCGGGAGTTCAAGTCTCCCTCTTGACACCATTCTATCCCCTAAATATAGGGGTTTATGCAACTCCTGTGCTTATTTTTGTGCTTAAAGTAGAAAAGCTTTTTGGTACAGAATCTATCTCTGATTTAATAAACTTTGCATACTTCTGAAATAGCATCTGCACAGATGTATGACCCAATATATTTGCAATTTGACTAACCTTAAACAGTCCACTATCTAAAGCGTGTATTGCAAATGTATGTCGTGCTTGATATAAAACTCTATGTTCCATATCACACTTTTTGATCAACTTATGCCAATGAGTATGTAAATCTTTGGCATCTTTTAAACCAGGAAATACTCTTTTATTTGTTAGCCCAGTTAAAAGTTTTTGACTTTGGATAAATGGTTTTAGATTGTCAAATATTGGAACATATCTAATCGTATCAGTTTTTGTGTTTCCTATGTTGCCTTCACTGATAGTTTTATTTATGCAGATATATTCATCTATATCATCCCAGTCTAAGGCTATCGCTTCACCTATCCTCATTCCAGTCATAAACAGTAGAGCTAAAAGATTTTTAAACCATCCGTTAGCATTATTCATTAAAACAGAAACCTCTTTTCTTGAAAAAGGTTTTGGCTCATACTTTATTAACTTTGGCAATTTTATGTGTGTAAAAGGATTTTTCTCAATCGCTTCATCATATATCGCCTCTTGAAATATCATTCTGAAAACAGATGTGATTGATTTTATCTGCTTAGGACTTACTTCAAGAGAATATACCCAAGTTTTAAGCTCTGATACTTTAAATGTATCAATGCTCCTATCTTTAAATCTTGCTATATGTTTATTATAACAAGAGGCATATTTTCTGATTGATGAGGGTTTGAGTTCCCTTTCTTTCATCATAACACCATAGTAATATTCTACTGTTTGTTTAGAGAGAAAATCTTCTCCATTTAACTTTGGAAGTAATTCTCTCTCAACTTTTTTTCTGTTTTCTCTAGTGCTAGGAAGTTTGGTTGATTTTCTGATTTGCTTTCCATTGTGATAAAAGCTGATCCAAATCACCTTGTTCCTCGTATAAATACTTGCCATCTCTTTCCTTTATCCAAGATTGCAAGGCACTCTCATCGTAAACTATTGTACGCTCACTTACCTTGTAAAAAACTTTATATCCTACAAATATACCTCTATGTCTCCATCCTTTTAGGTTTATACCTATCTTTTTTGAGAGTGTTTTTTCTTCTATAAACATAATTTATCCTCCCTCTTTTCTCTCTCCTCGTAAGCAATAGATAGCTTTTTAGAAACATCAGATTTATTAATATCCCCAAAGTACAATGCATTTTCTAAATCAACAATCTCTTTTTCAAGAATACTATTGCTTAATTGTTTAAAAGGTATAGTTTTAACTGGTGTGATAACTTTCCCACTTTTTAAAAACCTATGCTCTTTAGAATCTCCTATAACCTCTACTGGTATATAATCAATTTTTGGTTGTTGGCTCTGTATATATTTTTCTTTTTCCACTTCTTCTTTGTCAAGATAGTTTTGAGTAATGGCAGATATAAATTTACTATTGATATAAACATTATGAATTTTTGCTTTTTTGATAAGTTTGTTAAGCTCTTCTATAAATCTATCAGCATCATAGACATATTCTTTTCTCTTTAACCTTTTGATAGGAAAATTATTTTGTAAAAAGGTATCAATGCTGAAGTTGTCTTTGATATAATCCCAAATAGGAAGAGTTTTTGCTCTACTCTTAGAGTTATTTTTTGTATCTTTTTGGGTGATAGTTGAAATATCTATCAATCTTATATCTTCCATTGCTTTTTTAAAAAGATTATTTGCATTTGCAAGTAAATCCTTAAGTGTAGTTATGTCATAAGCTCTTAGATGAGTTCTTAGCATTTCAAATTCAACATTGAATATCTCTTTTTTGGTATCTAGTCCATTGTTTGCAAAGTATTCATACATCATATCTTTTTTACTTGATTTTGATAATTCCAGTTTTTTATCATATAGCCTTAGCATAAAAGGTTTTTTACCAACATAAATAGTTTGAGTTTTATTTGCACTTCCAATACTTGATATATCTATATATTTCTTTTTTCTTGATGCAAACATTGTTTTATCTATAAAGCTAAAACTATGATTTATAAAACAGTTTATATCTGCTCTTGTGATAGGGTAAAAGCCAGTTGCAATATCTTTTAATAGATTATCATTGATAAATGTTATTAGAGCCTTTAAGCCTATTGTATATAATCCTATACCTTGAAGCTGAACTCTTATGTTGTGAAGCCCTTTGTTTGTTTGCTCATCTTTGAATCCAACTCTAAAAAACTCATTTATATCTTTAAACCAATAAAAGCCTTCCGCTTTGTTTAGATACTGAAGTGTAATTTTTTCTAGCTCTATAGATATATCAGAGTTTTTAAATTCAATCTCTTTTCTCTCAAACATTGCTTTTTTATCTTCTATTTGGTCTAAAATATCTAAAAATAAGTTATCGTAATTTTCATTTGTTTCTGCGAAGTAGTGAAGGGTATCAATACCACATATCATAGGTATATTTTTATCTAATTCTTTCATAATTTTTTCTCCGTTTGTAAAGGGGTGTTACTATATACCCCTTAGAACCTAATATTAAGAGGATAATTTTACTTGATAAAGAACCGCACAAGTGAGGAACTCCACCAAGCAAAATAACCTCTTTAAAGTCTAGTTAAAATATAAAGATTTGCTAGTGTTTAAAGCTAACGCCTCGAAATATCTCTATTTTCCAATCAACAGTTTTTACTCGTTGTTGGATCAATAAATATTTGAGAAGATGCTCACGCATTTTATACTACCCCAAGAAAACTAAACAACATTTCAACAAACCTTATTCTAAATACGATAAAATAAGGACAATAATTATGAGGGTAGAAAGATGAGCAGAAC
>JASFZD010000082.1:0-7260 GCA_045046645.1 Sulfurimonas sp.
TAAATATTTTTTTCCTCCTTTACTTATTTATTTTCACAATAACGCGCATCAAGCAAAAGTGAATCTTTTGTGAAGGCCTCTTTGTGAAGTCTCCATCCTATCTCCTTACTAACGAGGTAAGTTGTACCAAGTGTCGAGCATTGTAGTTCACTTCCATTTTTTAAAAGTGCTATATTTTTATCAATTGTATTTTTAGTAGTATATCCATCAGATAAGATAAGTGCTACCATTAATGCTATTATGATAGCACCTATAAGAAGTGCATTGGTCTCTTTATTTTTACTGTAAGCTTTTCCTGCAGCAAGTATTGTTGCAAATAAAACCATAAATACAGCAAAGCCACCTAAAATTAAAAATCCCGGATTAATATATTCAAACATCGTTTGCTCCTATTATATGAATTGTATTTTTTGAAACTGAAACGGCATTAAAAAAGCCAGCCAAATTTTTCATCCAGCCATCTTCTAAAACCTTTAAACTCTTTTCTAACAGCGATAATAAGTGCAATATCAAAAAAGAATAGAAAAACTACTATCTTGTCATACTCCTTATTATAAAGTTCGATAAGTAAGAGGAGAACCATGGCTATTGGAATTAGAATATTTGGAAGCTTATTGATTATAAAATCTTCATGCTCATCATACCATTCACTACGCAGCACAATCACAAAAAAACCAATCATAATTACTGCGCTAAAGAGTGTACTCATAATATATACAAACCCTGGTATATATTTACCATGTTCAATTACTCCCGAATGAAGTGCTTCATCCATTTCAAAAATCATTGTATCAAATAGTGCTATCATTATTTAACTCCATTTTTTTTATAATGCATCTTCATATTTTAAAGCTCCCATTAGAGAATCTTGATTGAGTAGAAAATCATCGCTGTTTACAACGAACCTTACACTTTCGCCATCATCTGCGCACTCTAAAATAACCTCCTTTTTGCTTCTTTGTATAATCTCGTAAATATAGCCTTCTGTATCTCTATAGGTTTCATCCTCTTTTTTTACATAGATATATCGCTCTAATTGCTCCAGGGCATGTTTATTCTCTGCGGCATCTATAATAAGATGAAAGTCATCTTGTTTTAACTCTTGCATCAAAGATGGTGGCAGTGTATATTTCGGGTTGGTAATTCTATCAAAGAAAATATCAAGTGCTATCGTAGAAGGTATACTTCCTTTCACTCCCTCAAGAGTAAATCTGATAGAGCTGTTTGTAGATTCATTGTTGTATATATACTGCATAAGCGGTGCATCTGTTTGTGATTTCTTTGATTTCATATCTGCCATAAACTCTTCAATTGTTCTTTTATTCAATTTTTACTCCTCATAATATTTATCTAATCTCTCGGCACTACTTGCACTATTATCTCGCGTAACATAGAGTTTATCTCCAGGATGTTGTAATTGCTCTGGGGTTGTATGTAGAGTAAGCATCTCATCGTTTTGTTCAAACCATAACACTGCGTCTTTTACTCCAACACCGGCTACATAATAGGTAAAGCCAAATCTGTCTTGATAATAGTCATTCTGTTTTTGGATATAAATCATCTCTCTTATCTTCGTATAGTAGTAACTCTCTACATGTGCGAGCATAAAGAGATCTAGCTCTGTATCTGTAAGGGTTTTTAGAAGCTCACTTGGTAGCGGTTTGGCACCTGCTTTGCCAAACTCCAGCACTCTTTGCATAAATATCTCTATCGCTTCAAGTGGTTTCATCTTTGGATCAACATCTTCAAGCTCAAATTTAGCAAAGGAACCAGTTATTTGATTCTTATACATAAAAAGTAAAGGCACCTCAAAGAAAGGTTGCTTTTGTATATTGGTATCTTCATCTTCTGGGATATCATCCAAATCATCTATATTGACATAGACTGTTTTTCTGTTTGAAAATGGGTTGTCTCGCATCTATTCTCCCTTGAAATCTTTTTTATCTAAAACACTGCACCTTTGGATATTTACAATATAATCATCCTTATAAAGTGTATGTTTTGAGAGGTGCCAGCCGTTTTTCTTTGCAGCAAGAATATCCTGTAGACCATTACTGCATTTTAGCAGTGCGCTATTTTTAAAGGCTTTGATATTTGTATTGATTATCTCTTTATTTGAGTGGGAAGAATAAAGTGCCAATAAAACAGTACCAATTAATAATATGGTAGCGACTGTTCTTTCACCTTTTTTATTGGTTTTATGCAAATAATTGTATCTGCCCTCTTTTATAAAAAGCATAAGAGATGCTATTGGCATCAATACCAAGCCAATAATTGCTCCAGGATCTGCGTATTCAAACATTTTTTACATCCTCTTTAGTTTTATCCTCACCATACCACTCAACCATTAAAAGCATATTAGCACCCTTTTCTATGCGTAAAAAGCATCTGCCCTCATATTCATGAGAGAGTGTATAAACATTTGTATCCTCATACTCAATATAGACACCATTGTACTCCTGCAGAAGCGCTCCATCTGCACTATAGAGTTTCACGTTCTTCTTTTGTTGTTGGATATCATTGCTCATTCTTTCTTCTCCTACTGTTGTATTTTTAAAATCACTCACTGTTTTTCGTAACCCATATACCACTACACTCACAATAATGAGTGTGTAAAAGGGATGGGCTGTTACAAATTCCTGCATATTATCGCTCCTCGCAGTTGTCTGCTCTTATCATAAGAGAATCTTTCGTGAAGTAATTTTTATCTCTACTCCAGCCGTTTTTACTGCTCACACTGTACTTGTTGGAATCACTCCCTTCACAAATTAACTCTGCACCATTACTAAAACGCATTAAATTCTCTTTTGCCGTAGTTTGATAACTATCTGCCGCTATAAAAGGCAGTGATATAAAAACCAACGCTACAAATAGAAAAAAGAGTTTTACTCCTACTGTAGTATCTAACTCTTTATCTCTTTTACCTTTTGATAAAACAGAAACATAAGCAAGCCCTGTCGCCATAACGCCAATTATTGACGCTTTTACAAGATCAAATGAAAAAAATTCCATCATGATTTCTTACTCCTTTTTTAATATTTTAATATCTTTTTTATGACAAGTTTAAATCCATTACAAATGATCATATCATCAATCGATTCTATAAACTGGTTTTGCTTGGGCATATGCGGCAAACAATAAAAAGAGTATCAAAGCGCCGGCTGCTGCCACAACAAAATAGAGTATTTGTTGTATAAAAGTAAATATTACTCCTATTATTAAATCTGTATTTTTAATATTAGAATAGATAGTCCAAAGCAATAGTAGAATGCCTATTCCCATTAAAATTTGTCCATTTAAAATATCACCATGCTTATCTAAAGCATTCATGTACCAACTATAACCAAAAAACAGTGCACCATATCCTGATAGTGAAGTTGTAAGTGTTGCAGGATTGAGAAATAGATATCCATATCTCTTTTGAGTAAATTTATTCAGTGCTATTGCAATCAAATAAAGCACATAAAGTACAGCTAGAACAGCCAAAATTTTTAAAATAAGCATCGTGTATCCTTTTTCGTAAATTAACTACCTTATATAATATTTGGTAGTTAATAAAAGTATACTCTAAATATGCGAAAGATGCAAATCATAAATATCAAATTGTAAAAACAGTATAATGACAGCTCTATAAAAGGGGTATGTTTGTTTGACTTAAAAGCTAAATTAGAAAAAGAATTTATCGATGTTGAAATTGTTAAGCTCGAAGATCTAGCGAAAAAGATTGCAGTTATCTCAAAAGTTCGTGTTGGCAAAGAGAGAAGTGTACTTGATTATCATGAAGTGACACTTGCAGATGTAAACGAGTATGGCATTATTACAGTAGATTCTACTAAAGAAAAACCAGCCCCTGCAAATAGCAGTGCCATAGCTTCACAGGTACTTCATAAAAACGATCTTTTAGTCTCTTATCGCGGCGTGGACATCAAGGTTGGTCGCATAGATAAAGAGTATAAAAAACCTATTGTAAGCAATAACAGTGCAATACGCATTCAATTTGACTATGAGGATAAAGATGAGGAAGAAGAAATATCTATGTTTGTTCAAGCTTATTTACAACTTCCTTATGTCAAAGAGTATATAGCAAAGAGACCTCAAAGCAGTGAAAACAATAGGAAAATACTCAGTCCGCTTTTTTTGTCAAAATTGCCGATACCTCTATTTCATTCTCGAAATTATGATTTTAAAGAACTTGTAAATAATCGCCTGAAAGCTGTAAATATAGCAAAAGAGCTGCTTAAGGAAATGCAGGAATTGAAAGAAAAACTTGAGAACCATAAAAATGACAGTTTATCTTTATACTTAAATAGTTCTAAACTTAATCCAGAGGTTAAAGATCAAGATATGAGGGTTTTGAAGTCTTTATATGTAGCTAAGGAAAAAATAGAAAAACAGCTAAAAGATCTTTAGAATTATTTTATATATTAAGTATTTAACTAGTATATAACTATGAAAATACTTATTAATAATCAAAAACTCTAACCATTTTTTCATATAGATATTGTGTGCCTATCTTTACATTTAATCAAAGATATTTGTAATTCATTTTGGAACAATATTAATTCTATTTTATGCTTTGTCTTAAGGAGCAGTTGTACGTTTAATACTGTATATGACAAATAACACACATTATGTTCAAATAACGACTAGGAAAGTATTAAATGCATATTTTTTTCTTAAGCTTAGAGAGCTGATTTTTATTTTAACAACTTTGAAAATTGACCAAAGTCTTGTTTTTTAGGTAAACTTACAAAAATTATAAAGAACATTTTAATGATAGTTATTTGTCATATATAGTGTTAAATGCACAAAGTGTTTGTTGAATAAAGAGTTGCAAGTTCCCGCGGAGCGGAAACTTGCAACGGCGGGGCTGAACCCTAAACGTGTTCCCCACCAATTGTCGTATTCCGCTACGCTACATACAACAATTGGCAGGAACCCACACTAAGTCACCCTCCAGAAAACTCTTCGAGTTTTATGAAGTCTGTCTGAGTGGTGTTCAGCCCCGCCGTTGTACTCTAAAAAAACATAAAGGTAAAAAATGATTTTAACTGATATAGAAGAAATTGGTGAAGGGGCTTTTGCTAAAGTTTTTCGTGTTGAAGATGACACAGGTAATCAATATGCCAAAAAATTATTCTCCCCTCAATCTGCAATTGAAAAAGCAATTGGAAAAGATGACTTAAAAAGAAGATTTATAAGAGAAGTAAAGTATCAAGATAGCTTACAACACCCAAATATTGTAGAAATCATTGAATATAACTTGGAAGAAGATATTCCATTTTTCATTATGCCATTAGCTGAATGTACTTTAAAAAATGAATTGGATAAAGATAGTACCCTTGGAGGAAACCCAAACAAGGCACTTTTTGACATTTTAGCTGGACTTGAAATAATGCATAACAATGGTTTTACACATAGAGATTTAAAACCTGCAAATATCTTAAAATTTATAGAAAGCGGAGATATTAAATATGCTATTTCTGATTTTGGTTTAATTACTTCCAACCATAGTGAGTCTTCAACTCTTACTGGTACTGGAGCGGGTGGTGGAACTGCAAATTATGCAGCACCAGAATTAAATGGCGGTTTTAAAAGAGCAAATTTTGCAGCAGATATTTATTCATTTGGTGCAATTCTTCATGATATATATGGAAATAAGGCTTTGAGAATACCATACACTCACTTAAATAGTCTTCCAGGTGAAATAGGTAGGATAGTCTCAAAATGTACAAAAAAGCTACCTATTAGAAGATATAAGTCTGTTATCGAATTAAGAGAAGATTTATATAATGTTCTTGATACTGAAGAGATTGTTTTTAATTCTACTAGTGAAGAAAATATAATTAATATACTCAAAAGTAAATCTCAATTAAGTGATGATGAATGGGATGAACTATTTATGTATATTGATGAGTGTTTGCATGGGAATGTATCTTGTGCCAATATATATGCTTCAATTACTGCTGAACATATTAAATCTTTAATTGATGCACCTGAACTTTTTAATGCTCTTGGTTCAAATTTTTGTTTATATATTTTAGACAAGAAGGGGAAATTTGACTTTGATTACTGTGATGTTCTTGCAGCTAAAGCAGAAATATTCTATAATGGTGAAGATATTGGATTAAAAGCCGAAATTTCAATCGCCGTATTGATTTTAGGTACTAGTCACAACCGTTGGTATGTTGAACAAAAATACATGAAAATGGTAAATAAAAATATAAGTGATGAATTGGCAAATAGAATCAAGATAGAACTAGATGTACAAGAAATCGATTTCAAGAGCCAAATAAGCCACTTGGAGCGTTCAATAAGTGCATCTAAAAATGATTTACACCCAATTCTTCAGGCTTATTTAGAAGAGTAAAATAATGATAGAAATAGCAAGTTTTTGTATGCAAGGTAAAAATAAACTTAATCAAGATGCAGTACTGCATCTTAAATCTGATGATGTATATTTATTTGCTATTGCTGATGGAATGGGAGGGGAGTTAGGAGGAAGCTTAGCTTCTAGCCTTTCGCTAAATACTGTAGAAGAACTCTTTTTAAAAAATAAAGATATCAGTATAAAAGAAATTTTTGAAAAAGTTTCTAATCAATTAAAAAGTTTATCAGAACTTGTACCTAAATATGAAAAAATGGCAACAACTTTAACTATTTGTATAGTAAAAAATAATATTGGATATGTTGGACATGTAGGTGATTGTAGAATATATCATCTGAGAGATGAGGGAATCATGCGTAGAACGAAAGATCAAACAGAAGTTCAAAAACTATTAGACGATAAAATACTTACAAAAAGTTTGGCAAAAAATTATCATCGAAAAAATGTCTTATTATCGGTTATGTCCAATGCTATAGAGTATCAGTTACAGGAAAGTACATTTGAACTAATAAGTAAAGATAGGTTACTATTATTATCTGATGGTGTATACAATGTAATAGATAATAAAATTATAATTCGAGACATTTCATTAAGTAATCATAATATAAAAGATTTTTCTGTTAATTTACAAAAAGAGATTGAATCAAGAAAAGTCAAAGATGATTACTCTTGTATTAGTATTCAGTTTAACTAAAAGTACAACAAGTACGAGGAACGAATAATTTACCTAAAGGAAAATTATCGCTCACGACAGTCGTTGTACGTTCCCGCGAAGCGGAAACGTACAACGGCGAAGCTGAGCCCTAAACGTGCCACCAACCATTTGTCGTATTCCGCTACGCTACATACAACAAATGGCAGGAGTCCCACAT
>JASFZD010000083.1:0-37063 GCA_045046645.1 Sulfurimonas sp.
CATCTTCCTGTGAGTCTACTAATCATCCCTCTTTTTGCTTTAGCAAATGCAGGTATAAGTATAGACTTTTCTTCTATCTCAAGTACCATTGTAGAACCTGTTTCACTAGGTATAATTACAGGTTTAATTATTGGTAAGATTTTGGGTATTGCTGGTGTTGCATGGCTGGCTATAAAACTCGGCATCGCAAAGCTTCCACAAGGAAGTAGCATGAGTCAACTTTTAGGAGTGGCCTCACTTGGAGGCATCGGTTTTACTATGAGTATATTCGTCGCAGATTTGGCATTTATGGGTAATAACGAACTTATTTTTCAAGCAAAAATAGGCATATTATTTGCATCACTTTTTGCAGGTTTATTTGGGTATCTTTGGCTAAGATTCATTGCAAATTATAGTAATAATTAAGATTTTTACCTATATAATAAAACATAATTTTTCAAAGGTTAACTTTACATGAAAATAACACCAATCAACAATGAAAAAACATTTCATTCAAATGTTTTACTCGTCACAAAAACAGACACAAAAGGTATTATTACTTACGCAAACCGTGGTTTTATGAATATTGTTGGTATGGATGAAGGGATACTTGTCGGTTCCCCTCATAATATCATACGCCATCCGGACATGCCAAAAATCATATTTAAATACCTTTGGGACTATATACAAGGCGGTAGGGAAATACACGCTTATGTAAAAAATATCTGTGCTGATGGCTCATACTATTGGGTTTTAGCAAATGTTACTCCTTCTTATGATAGTCAAAGTTCAAAACTCATTGGATTTCACTCTGCGAGACGCTTACCAACAAAAGCAGCACTAGAAATCATTAAACCACTTTATGCCAAACTTCTTCAAGCTGAAAAACGTGGTGGTATAAATGCTAGTGAAAAAATAATAACTGACCTATTAAAAGAAAAAGGAATGTCTTATGATGAATTTATCATCTCTTTCTAAATTACACTACGCCAATTATGCTCATATTATTGTTGTTACACTTGGGATTATTATCAATCTAATATTTTTCGAATTTCATATTGTTTCAACCACTATTAGTCTTTTAAATATTATCATTGCTCTGTATGCTTACTCACAAATTCATAAAACAACAAAAGATATAGATGTAGCATCAAGACTTGTAAAAACTGCTGCACTTGATGGAAACTTTGAAAATCGTATTCACAATATTACAGACAAAGGTGAGATAGGTTGGCTATCTTGGAATATTAATGACCTTTTTGACCAAATAGAAGGCTTTTTAAGAGAAACAAATACTTCCATAGAATATGCTTCCAAAGATATGTATTTTAGACGCATAAATACAATAGGTCTTAACAATACCTTTATAAAAAGTGGAAACTTAGTAAACAAAAGTGTTGATGCAATGCAGATAGAATTTGAAAAAAAAGAGAAAGATAGATTTCTCTTGGAACTGTCAAGAGTAGGTAGTGGTTTAGTAGAAAGTTTTGAAGGAATTCAACAACAGATTGCACAAACAAATAATGTCCTAACTAAATTATCTGATGATTCTCAAGAAACGGCATCCTTATCTATATCTAACAATAGTGTTGTGCAAGAGATGAATGAAAACTTTGAAAGACTTTCACAAATCATTGTACAAAATGATGAATCTATTGAGGGTGTTACTTCTAAAACTTCGGAGATAACTTCTGTTATCGACCTTATCAAAGACATTGCAGATCAAACAAACTTACTTGCTCTAAACGCAGCCATCGAAGCAGCAAGAGCTGGTGAACATGGTCGAGGTTTTGCTGTTGTTGCTGATGAAGTAAGAAAACTAGCAGAAAGAACTCAAAAAGCAACAAATGAAATAGGTATTTCAATCTCTACTCTCCAACAAGAAGCAAGTGGTATGTTAGATAATTCAAAAGATCTCAATGAGATTGCTGAACAGTCAACACAAAGTGCAGAAACACTATCAACCGCTTTAGAACAATTTACTTCATCTAGTCAATCTGTTTTATCCTCTAGTAAAATGATGAAAAATAAAAACTTTATTGTTTTAGCTAAAATCGACCATATCCTCTTTAAAGCAGATGCTCTTGCTCATATTGATACTGATGAAGATAAAGAATTTTCAAATCATCATAACTGCCGATTTGGAAAATGGTACGAAGGAGAAGGTAAAGAGCAGTTTCAACACTCAAAAAGTTTTAAAGCAATAGAGAAACCACACGCTATAGTTCATAATAATGTTTTAAACACTTTTGCAATACTAAAAAATGGTGAAATGATAAAACATGAAGAGGAGATTAAAAATAACTTTATTAATATGGAAAAAGCATCTGATGAACTATTTATCTTAATGGACGATATGCTTGAAGAAGAGGCAAATTACTAAAATAGAGGACAAGACTAAGAAATAATACTTTTTATTATTTCAGCATCTTGCGCCAAATCAACCCACTTAAACTGTGTTCCACTCTGATTTACTCCCTTGAGTAAATCGCCACTTTTCCTAAATTTTAAGTCTAGATTTGCGATATCAAAACCACTTGAAGTATCTACAAACTCATCTAGCCTTTGTGATTTTTCTTGATTTGAGTAGAGGTAACAGTAACCTTTGAGTCCAGTTCTACTTACTCGACCACGAAGTTGATGAAGTGTTGAGAGTCCTAACCTCTCTGCTCCGACAATCACAACTGTACTTAAACGAGGTAAAGAGATACCAACTTCTACCACAGTAGTCGCAACTAAGATATCTCCATTTTCTCTAAAATCTAGCAAAACCTTCTCTTTTTCTTTATCTTTTCCATGAGTGACAAAAACATTTTTAAAGTTTTTCTCCCAATATCCACGTGCTTCTTCTATGCTCTGATACTCGATGGCTTCACTCTGCTCTACTAAAGGATAAACAAGTAAGACTTGATTATTTTTTGCTATCTCTTCTTTAATCTTTGAGAGAAGTTCAGCAAAATCATTTTTATGGATTACTTTACTTTGTATATCTTTCACAAAAGGAGTTGAAGTAATCAAACTCACATCAATATGGGCTGTTTCTATCATCGCCTGTGTTCTAGGGATTGGTGTTGCTGAAAACTGCAAGAAGTGTGGTTTTTTTTCTGCAGAACTCACAAGTTTTTCTAGCATATTTCTCTGCATTGTTCCAAAACGATGCTGTTCATCTACCATAACAAGTGCTGCACTTGGAAGTTCTCTATAAAGAAGAGCATGTGTACCGATGATAAAATCATACTCTGATAAATCAACTTTTTTACTTTTGTTAGTGACTAATACAGAGGAGAGTTTTGGTAAAAATTTTTGTGCTTCTTCAAAAAGTTGATTTGCAAGAAGTGTTGTTGGTGCCATCAAAATAGAGCGGTATTTTTTCATCATAAACGCAGCAGCTAATATAACCATAGTCTTACCACTTCCAACATCCCCAACAATCATTCTTTTTGCTGCAACATCTTTGCTAAAGTCTTCTTTTATATCATCTATTGCGTTGATCTGTTCAGGCGTTAGCTTAAAGGGAAGTGTTTTTTTCCATGAAGCGTAACTTGCTTTAAGACTTTTAATAGGTTCAAAGTATCTGCGTTTAGCGGAGAGTTGTTTCATGTAAACAAAAAGTTCTGTGTATTTTAGAGCGTGAAGAGTATCTGCGTTTAACTCTTTAGACTCTAAAAGCTCTGCACTTGGAAAATGAAGTTTTAAAAGCTCTTGTGCTATTTTTTGAGGTAATCCCTCTTGCACTAAAACATCTATATTTAACAAAGAAGTGACTAAACGCAGCATAACATCGCTTCTAAGTGCTGATTTGTATTTAGGAGTTATCGCACCTATGGAAGTTATCTTTTTGGGCATACTCATACTACACTGCCCCACTTTACACTCTACCATCCCATAATAGCAATCACGACTCCCCACTGTAAACTGATGCATCATATAAGGTTTAGGACGAAAAAGAACACCTGTTAAACTATGTCCAAAATTATGCACAAAAAAAGTTATCTGAATCGAGTTAGGTCCACGAAAAATAGACTCAACTGTTGCGTCTATAAGTTGGTTTGTGTGAGGAATAAGTTTATCATTGAGGCGATAATCTTCGTATGAATAGGGAACGATAAGTGCAAGTTCACAAAAACTGCTGATACCAAGTTTGTCAAACTTTACCTGTTCTTCTTTTTTCATGCAATATTATATTCAAAAAAAAGAAAATAGTTTAAAAAGATGGCATTTTGACATCTTTTTAAAACTCATCTTAGGCGTTTACTCTCTTTAATCTATCTGGCTCTTGAGCTTTATAAAGTTCTGCACACCCTTTTGAAAGTTCACGGATTTTAAGCATATAGTTTTGACGCTCAGTTTGACTTATCGCTTTTCTTGCATCTAAAACATTAAATACATTTGAAACCATCATACATAAGTCATAAGCAGGGAGGGGTAACCCTGCTTCTAAAGTTCTAAGACACTCTTCGCTTTTAGTGTTAAACTCATTAAAAAGTATTGCTGTATCTGCTACTTCAAAGTTGTACTTAGAAAACTCTATCTCACTCTCTTTATGTACATCTCTGTAGTAAGTTTTCTTACCATTTTTATCTTCATTCCAAACTATATCAAAAACACTGTCCACGCCTTGAAGATACATAGCCAATCGCTCAGTTCCGTAAGTTATCTCTGCTGTAACAGGCTTGCACTCTATGCCACCAACTTGTTGAAAGTATGTAAACTGTGTCACTTCCATACCATTAAGCCAAACTTCCCAGCCAAGACCCCAAGCACCAAGGGTTGGAGATTCCCAGTTGTCTTCAATGAAACGAATATCATGCTTTTTTACATCAAGTCCAAGATACTCTAAAGATTTTAAGTAAAGTTCTTGAATATTATCTGGAGATGGTTTGATGATAGCTTGAAACTGATAGTACGAACCAAGTCTATTTGGGTTTTCTCCATAGCGTCCATCTGTAGGACGACGAGATGGTGCAACATAAGCCGCTGCCCATGGAGTAGAGTCTAGTGAGCGTAAAAAAGTAGCTGGATGAAAAGTTCCTGCTCCTGCTGGAATATCATAGGGTTGTACAATATTACATCCCTCATTCATCCAAAATTCTTGTAGTTTTAGTAACATAGAGCTAAAAGTGATCATTGTATTTCTTGCCTTGTTGATTGATTATGAAATTATATCTTACTCTGAGTGCCTAAAACTTAAATGCAAGCCCAATCTCAAGATACTGATTTTTAGCTGTACTATCAGGTTCAAAATAACCTGTAGAGCCAACCACTACAACATTGGATCTATCTATGCTCTGTTCTTCAAATCTAAATTTTGTAAATAGGTCTATATCACTGTTGTAGATATAATTAATATTCATATCAACTTGTATAATATCTGCAGAACCTAAGTCAAAACTAGCACTTGGATTACTTGAGTCCATTGTCGGATTGATACCATATTGGTATTGTGTTTCAATGCCAAAGGACAAAACCTTTGTTGAAAGAATTTGTAGACCAATTAAAGGACGAAGAGAGAACCATTTATATGTTTCAATTTGACTCGCAGAGAGCTCTCTTTTCCAAGATCTATAACCTACACCCAGACCATAATGAAGTTCAAAAGGACCCCCCATATAATGATATTTTTTATAAACAACTTCAATATCATGCACACTATTATGAGTCTTTGAGGTAACACTACCATAAGGATTGCCACTACCTAAAAAAGAACCTACATAATCTGTATGGCCATAGACTCCCATATAATTAACATCAATTTGAGAATAAGTGTCTTCTGCTTTTAAAAGTTTATAACTGTATTTTAAACCAATACCTGCAATATCTAAAAAGTTGGATTTTTCACTATCTAAAATACTTCCACTATTATCATACTCGCGATAATCCATTCGCATACTAATCAAAGAAATCGCTACTTTTGAATCTTTTTCTACTGCACTTAACTCCATGCTAGTCAACAAGAGTAGAAAAAGAACAGCTTTTAAACTATTTTGCATATTATATCCCCTATATTTTTATCTAATGAAGTCGCAACAACACCACATTTCACTTTTAACAAAAAACAGATGTCTTTTCTATGAGATGGACTTAAGCACTCATAATTACCCATTCCTTTACTAACAACCAAATCAGCACTATCAAAAAGTTCTTTAGACTCTTCATTAGCACGGTTATATGTAAAACCTGGTGTATTTACCCCACTATCTTGAAGATGACAAAGTGTATCAAATCCAGCTTCTTTTGCCTCTTTCATTGTCACATCATTGATGATAGCATTTCCTCTTACCATGTAAGAATAAACTACATTTGGATAGAGTTGTTTTAATGTTTGTATAAAAAGGTAATCAAAGATATGTTCACCCACATTATCACCAATAACTAAAACTGTTTTTGCCTTAGCGAGTTTTATTTGTAAGGCAGAAAAATCATTATGTGCAAATTCTGTATGAAATATTTTGCTTAGTTCTTCTTTTAAATCAAACTCTACTGCAGCAGCTAAATCGATAACATTCCCCGCAACTGCTATCTTTGTTGCTGTTAAGAGTTTGTTTTGTGATATGAGTAATTTTTCTTCAAGGAGAGGAACAAAAGAGAGTGCTTTTTGGGTTGATTGTTCTTTGACCTCTTCGTAAAGGTCTTTTTTCTTAGCAAGGTAGGACATTTTTTCATAAACATCAGCAGCAATTTCAGGAGGTGATTTTTCAAATGAAAAAGATTTACTCATATCTTCAACTGTTAATATGAGTCTTTTTTTTAACTCTTCATCTGCGTTTATAGCGCCTGCAACCTTAGCACTTTGATTGATGATACAAGATATACACGCTTCATCTATTAACATTATTTACTATGTTCATCTATGGCTTTATTCCACATCATTTTATACTTACGACGCATAAACTCTACTTCTTGTTGAGAAAGTTTTAACTGTTCTTGTAGTGTATGAATGGTTGTTCTATCTTCATCATAAAGTTCTTGAAGTGAAGCGAGTGCTTCGCGTAAAAATTCATTTTCTACTTTTACAGCTTCAATCGTTTCATCTTTAGCATCAAGGACTTTTTCATGCAAATTAATGATAGTCCCTATGGTTTTTTCAACAAACTCTGGTTGTACTATCATCTCATGTATGTTTTTCTTTGCAAGCTCTTGGAGTTTTGCAGGAACAACTGTCTCTGTTGTTCCCTTCGAAGGGTCAATATAGCGGATACCATCTTCTACTTTAACAGTAAGTTTACCTTTTTCTATCATATCTTCAACAGATGACAGTTCTAAACCTGTCAGTTCACAATATTCGTCATCAAGCATCCACTGCATACTATCCCCTATTTAATAATCGTTTCGATTTCTAAAGAATCCATCTCAACTTTTTTAGCTTTTGATATTCTATCTTCTTTAAGTTTAATTGACAACTCTTCATTATCAAGTGCCATTATTTGCATTGACAAATATGCTGAGTTAATCGCACCAGCCTTCCCTATCGCAACTGTAGCAACTGGCATTCCAGCTGGCATCTGAACCGTTGATAGTAGTGCATCAATCCCACCAAGTGCAGATGCAGACATCGGAACACCGATGATTGGCTTCACTGTTTTAGACGATAAAACACCTGCTAAGTGTGCAGCCATACCAGCAGCAGCAATAAATACTTGCGCCCCTTTTTCCTCAGCTTGACTTATATACTCTTTTGTTCTCTCTGGTGAGCGATGTGCAGAAGAGATAATCATCTCATAACTTACACCAAAGGCCTCGAGTGTATCAGAACACGATTTCATAACTTCATAATCACTTTTACTTCCAATTATTATTGACACAAATTTCATCTTTTTTACCTTAAATTTTATTTTTGAAATTATAACATTCTTTTATTTAGGATTTGTACCCATATTGACATTTGAAGGAACTCTAAAGAATGTATATGATGGGAAAGAAGTGGGTAATTCTATGGCATTTGTATTCCCACTATGAATCTCTTCGTAAACTTTCCCATTATGAGCTTTTAGTTGTTTAAAATTTATAAAAAACTTTCCATCTCTCTCATATGTTTTTCCAATCTCATTATCTACAATAGCTACATTACTTCCAAGTGGAAACACCACTTCAAGCTCATCTTTTGGTTTAGTTTTAAACTTACATAAAAAGTGAGTACCCTCTGCGTTTACTACACCGCTAACCTGATGTGTCCCTAGTTGCATACTAAAGTCTAGACTCTGTGTATCATGCTTTTCAAAAGGACGCGAAACTAGATAAGCATCTGTATAACCACGATTTTGAAGAGATTGAAGCTCATACTGATATCTTTGGTCATGAAAGTCACCTGCATAATAATCATTTATCGCCATTCTGTACGCTTTAGCCGTTGTCGCAGCATAATAAGCAGTTTTTGTTCGACCTTCTATCTTTACACTATCAACTACACCACTATCAAGTATCTCTTTCATATGTGAAGCGAGATTTAAATCTTTTGCATTCATTATGTAAGTTCCGACACCCTCTTCCTCTTCAAGTCTAAACAGAGTCCCTGTATCAGGGTTTGCAGCATAAATCTCATACTCAAATCTACAATCATTTGCACATGAGCCACGATTTGGAACACGACCGCTTTGAAGTGTGGAGATAAGGCACCTTCCACTGTATGCAAAACACATAGAACCATGAACAAAAACTTCAAGCTCAAGCTCAGGGAGTTCTGCTTTTATCGCTACTAAATCTTTAAGTGAAATCTCACGCGCTGTAATGATGCGTGTCGCGCCCATATCATGATATATTTGCGCATCTAAAACATTCATAACATTTGCTTGGGTGGAGAGGTGAAGAGGCATATCAGGCGCTAAGTCATGACATAATTTTAAAACACCTGGAGTAGCAACTATAAAAGCATCAGGTTTTAACTCTGCCATTTTTAAGATGTGTTTTTTAAGTAAAGAGATTTGTGAATTAAAAGGAAAGCCATTTAAAGTTGCATAAACTTTTTTGCCTCGTGCATGTGCATACGTTATACCCTCAGCGAAATCTTCCCAACTAAACTCTTTTCCACTTCGGATACGAAGAGAAAAATGTGAAACACCACCATATACAGCGTCAGCACCAAAATCAAAAGCGATTTTAAGTTTTTCTAGTGTCCCTGCCGGAGATAATAATTCTACCTGTTTCATTGCTTCCCAAACTGCTCTAATAGCGCTTCAATATCATCAGTAGATGTCACATCAGTATGTGTATCTCCTGCAATATGTACAGCAGAAGAAACCCGTTTATCATCATCAATCTTACCCTCAAAAAGAGTATTCATATACTTAGAAAGTGCACGCATAACATTTATAACTCTTTCAATCTTTTGACGATGAATATCTTGATACTGCATAATATCCATAACGCTCATAATAGCATCACCGCTGTTCTGTAAAGTCTCTACAGTTTGAGCAGTATCTTCTAATGCTGCTTCATTGACACTTAGCTGTGTTTTAAAAGCTTCTACATCTGGGAATTTTTCACTCAATGTTGTAAACAGATTAATATTGCTAGTTAAAACATCTGTAATTTTTTGAAGATTTTCTTCTTTTTCCATCAAGTCATTACTAATATTTTCAATGATATCAAAAATTTCACTCGCTTTTTCTTCACTCTCTTTAGTCACATCATCCAATTGATGCACCATTTTGTTTTCATCAGTTGCTGGAAGTGGCCAATGATGAGCTGTTTCATCTGTATAACCGACTGGTGCGGTATCGTCTACAACATCTTCATGGGTATTAGACTCATCTTCAAGTTCCAGCTCTTGGGCAACATCTTTCTCAGAAACTTCATCATCAATATCATCTATTGAGCCACTCATTAGTTCATCTAATTCTTCTTGAGTCATACAAAATCTCCATCTTAAATTGGTAAAATTTATTAATTATCACTATAATAGCATAATATATATAAATGGGAATAAAGAAATGATAGTCGATTTACATAACCATACACCATTGTGTCATCATGCCAAGGGAGAGATGCAAGAGTACATCCAAAAAGCACTTCAAAATGGTACGAAATATTTTGGTATTTGTGACCATGCCCCTATGGATTTTGACCCAGAATATCGTATGAAATTTGATGAAATGCAAAAATATGAATCTGATGTTTTAAGCCAAAAAGAAAAGTACAAAGATAAAATCGAAATTTTGCTAGGATATGAAGTTGATTATCTCAAAGGGCATATGGATAAAAGAGTGCTAAACGCAGATGTTGATTATCTTATAGGTTCTGTTCATTTTATTGATGAGTGGGGGTTTGATAACCCAGAGTTTATCGGCAACTATGAGTCACAAGACATTGATGAAATATGGCAAAAATATTTTGACACCATTGAGGAGATGGCAAAGAGTCAACTCTTTGATATTGTAGGACATTTAGACCTTATAAAGGTGTTTAAATTTATGCCAAAAGGTGATATTGCAAAGATAGCACGCAAGGCTTTAATTGCCATCAAAAATGCAGATATGGTTTTAGAATTAAATATTGCAGGATATAGAAAACCTATAGCAGAGCCCTATCCATCCCTATCACTTTTAAAGCAAGCTTATGCACTTGGTATTCCTATCACTTTTTCTTCTGATGCTCACAAGCCTGAGCAAGTAGCACTATTTAGCGATGAAATAGTGCAACTGGCGAAAGAAGTTGGCTACACAGAGTGTGCCTTTTTTAGAAAAAGGAAAAGAAAATTTGTAGCATTTTAAATGCTTATTTTCTCTATAAATTTTTTATCTCTCAAGAGGATAAACAGGTTTATCTTTATTTTCGCAAATCCAATTAATCCACAATTTGTTATCGGTACCTTCTTCAATAGTTACGAAATTTCTAGAGCGTATATATTTATTTGAACTGTGTGGCTGAAGCATCGAAGTTTTAATCGTATCGTTTTCATTTAAATACTCATTTCTATCGTTGGTAATAGCTAAAATACCATACCACTCAAGTATACTAGGTGGTGGATGTACAATTCCTGATGAAACAACTTGATGTATTTTAAGAGGAATATCTGCAGATCTTGTATCATTAATAATACCTAAACTGCCCACATGTACATCACCTGATAGTATAACTGTTCGTCTATGTACTCTTTTTTTCGCACTGTTTAATAAGTTCATTATTAGTTTTAACCGCTCTCCTTGATGCTCTTTTGCTCGCCAATGATCTTTTAAATCATCAGTCAACTCTTCTTCCCACGAAGTGTAATCATAAATACCTTCCGTAAAGGAAAAATCTCGGTACACAACAGGAACACCTGACATCAGTAGCACATCACGCTTATCATCAATCACATCAAGATGATGCAAAAAATCCTTCCATTGTGTAGCACTCATTATTTGCTCAAGTGTTCGCTCTGAACGATTATCAATGGCGATAATCTGATACCCTCTAAATGAAAGAGACAAGGCATAATGCGAAGATTCTGTATTGAGTAGATTACTATTTTTTCGTGTACGCATTTGATACAGTTCAAAATATTTTTTGGCATATTTAAAAATACATTGATAAACATCGCACTCTTGAATATCTTTTGGATAACTTCCCCAACCATCAAAAATATCATGATCATCCCACATCATAACAGAAGGAATAGATGCCAACATAAGAGACATATCAGGAGTAGACCACCTATCTTGATATAGACGCGCATAAAATTTGTCAATTTGTCGCTCCATCTCTTTTGTAACCTTCTTTTTAATCTTCTCTTCTCTTGGTAAATTTGACCACTCTGATAGTTTTTTTACATCGCCCCAAATACTATCAGCGTAGAGTTGATCTCCACCCATTAACAGTGCTGAAAAAGGAGTTTTTTCATGTATTTGAACCATTTCAGACCATAAATAATATGGGTTAGAGGAACTCTCTTTTAATCCTTCATTAGAAAAGCCATTACAAGAGGTATAGGCAAATTTTGGAACATCTACAGCACTAGGGATATAAAAACGCCAGCTTTTTCTTTTGTTCTTATCATAAGCAATAATGTTATCAAGTTCAAGTGAATACTCTACATATCTTGATAAAAAAATATCACTAAGTGTATACTCTGCTCTCCAAAATATACCTGAGACTGGGTTCCCACTTTTTAAAGCAGGCACACTCACTCCATCAATTAAAAGATTAACACTCGCTACAGACTTTTCTGTTACTACACAAACAGTGTAAGTCATTTCTTTTTCGATTCCTAAAATTGGACCTAGTGAGATTTTTGATTGCATTATAACTCCTAAAAATTTATCTTAAATATTAACAACACAGGCTGGTTGATTTTTTGTATTTACAACCCACATAGAATATATATCTAAGTAGTTCCAAAAAGATTGAATATACTCTTCTTTAACACCTTCTTTTTCAAGTGCTTCTAAAAGTGGAATATAAAGTTCCAACCAAGTGCGACGACTTGCTTCATCTATGCGAAAAGGAGCGTGTCTTCCTACCATTTGATGGTCGCCTCTTGTTTGTGTGAAATAATCAGGTCCCCCAGATATTTCTATCAAAAAATCAGCTGCATGTTTTTGCGCTTCTGCAAAATCATCATCATCAAAAATAGGAAATAAAAAAGCAATATCACTTGTTCTTATCAATTCATAATGATTAAACACGAGCTTTCTAAATCGTTCTTCACCAACTTCATGAAAAAAACCAGGATGTGGTTTTGCAACAGGAGGACGCTTATCAATCTTCCC
Source organism: Sulfurimonas sp. (assembly GCA_045046645.1). Lineage (GTDB taxonomy): Bacteria > Campylobacterota > Campylobacteria > Campylobacterales > Sulfurimonadaceae > Sulfurimonas. The sequence goes on from JASFZD010000083.1 coordinate 12,663, forward strand.
TTTTGTAATCTTTAGTTTCATAAATAGCCTATTGTGTTTTTAAAAGTATACTAAAAAGTATATTTAAATCAAATTTGAGTTAAACTAATACCTATGATATATCAACTACTTATAAATACCTTAACTGGGGCTGGGACAGGATACATTACTAACAACATTGCTATTAAGATGCTATTTAAAAAGTATTTTGGTCGATTTGGAGGAATGATTGAGGATACTCATGAGGATTTTGTCGAAAATATTTCACAACTTATAGAAAAAGATCTCATTAACCATCACACCCTCGAAGATGAATTTAACTCCGAAAAGTTTCATCTTTATATAAAAGAGCTTGTCAAAGATATGTTTGTAAACTCTTTACCAAAAAACTCTATCGACTTAAAAAATATAGAGGGGATATACGACACAAAAGAGAATATAGTAAATTTTTTAGATAAAAATAAAAAACATAGAAAAGCTCTCAAAAGAAAACTCGCATCAAAGCCTTTTAAACATGCACTCTCACACCTGCAAGTGCTACATTTTTCCAAGCAAGTCGCTGATGTTTTAGATGTAAACAAAGCAAAATACATAGAAGAAGCAAGTGCTCCTCTAAAAGATTTTAAAATCAACACTCTTTTAAGTGATGAACTTCTCTCTAAATTAACACAAAATATTCAAACTATTATTTACCATATTGATTTTGCCAAATTTGATGATTCTATTGATGAGGCAATCTCTGAGATATTGAAACTCGTCAACCTAGATGAGATACTTAATTTAGGTAAAGTTGAGATAGAAAATATTTACTTCAAGCAGATATTTTCAGCAAATAATAGCTCTTCAAGCGAGCTTATCAATAAAATGATAGAAATTGCCCTCTCAAAAGAGGGAGAAGTAGCTATCAGTTCTAGTGTACATGCGATTTTAGATGCACTTGCTAATGTTGATGTTTCTATTCTTAGCCTACTAGATGATGATATAACGGAATCTATTAAAGAGTTTATAAGATTAGAATTACCAAATATTATTGACAAAATTATCGATTTTATTGATGAGAATGAAAAAGATTTAGAAAACCTCATCAATAGTTCTATAAACAATGCCCTTGATGATGGAGCATTTTCTGATTTAAAGAAAAAACTTGTTGCTGTTTTTTATACAAATATTGTTGCAGATTTTAAAGTTTTAACTAGGGTTAAGGAGTATATGCACCAGTATCAAGATTTAGCTGGAGAAGAAATCTCAACTCAAGTTATCAACATTTTAGAGAACAAGTCCATCGGCGAAATTTACCAAGCTATTGCCAAGAAAAACATCATTACACCAAAGAAAGTCATCGAACTTGTTATTAAAAATCTTAAAAAGTTTAACACTAACAAAGAGTTTCCTCTTTTAGATGTTATACTTCAAAAGCAAGTTAAAGACTACACAAAAGTAAACCTTGATTTTGTTAAAAACACTCTACTCCCCTCCTCTATAGAAAAAGTAAAAAAAGAATTTATTTATACAGACAGACTCAAAGATTTAATCTTTAAAGAAACCAAAGGCATAATTGATACGCTAAAAGTAAAAACACTCCATGAAGTTTTAGATAAAAGATTTTCTCTAATCACTCAAGAAGTAATCTCTTATATCGATAAAGACAAACTACTAGAGACTATACTTCAAAATGCAAATGAAGTACTAGGCAAACCCATAAAAGATGTTATAAATATAGATGAAGTGGAGATAGACTACCGATATTATATGAGAGAAATGATAGATACAAAATCTATTAAAGAAGTCATTACCTATATGCAAAGCGAAGAGGTTTATATCGCAGTTGAGAGTGCACTTATAAAAGTTATCATTGACAATCTTGAAGAAATTCTCAAAGGTAATGTTAGCGAAGCTGTTAAAAAAGAGCTGACAAAACTTCCACCATCGCAGATAAAAGATATGGTTGAAGAGTTTATGGGAGAAGAACTAAAACCAATCAACTACTTTGGAGCTGTTTTAGGTGGCGTTGCTGGGGCTAGTGTTGGAGCTGTTTCTATCCCTATATGGGCAAATCCTTTTATCTATGGTGTGGTTGGAGTTGCGACAAACTATCTTGCCATCAAGATGCTTTTTCAACCCTATGCACCACTTAAAATTGGCAAATTTAAAGTACCATTTAGCGAGGGAGTCCTCCCTTCTAACAAAGCAAAAATGGCTATAAAAATGTCAGAATTTGTTGATGAATTTATGCTTAACGGTACATCAATTCAAGATTTTTTTGAGCATAACAGTAGTTCTTTAAAAGAGTTTATCAAATTACATATTGCCCAAGATAATTTTTCAGTAATTGACAAACTAATCCATCAAAATTCAAATATAAATGATGTCTCAGACAAAGCAGTTACTCTTATATTTAACTTTTTAGATACAAATCAAGAGATGATATCGGATAAAATCTATAATATCTCTATGACTTATTATGAAAATCGTGACAAGTATGCAAAAAAAGCTCAAAGGACTATATATAATGAACTTATGAAGCGAGAGTTTGGAGGCTTTTTATATGAAGAGTTTGAAAAGTTTGTGGACAAAGAAAAATCACTCTCTTTTATCTCGCAAGAGCTTTTTTCTCAACTTGATATATTTACAGAAAAGGCATTTGATAGTTTAACAAACGCTTTGACTTATTCAAGTGAAATGCAAAAGATAATCATCAATTTTGAGCCATTTTTCGAGAAATATATCACTTCACACTCTATAAATCAAACCATAAATGAATCACTTAAAAAAGCAGTAAGTAAAAAGATAAACTCTTCTCTTATAGACCTATTTTATGGGAAAAAAACCATCAATGAACTTCTTAATTTTTTCACAAAAGGAGAGTTTAACTCCCAAAGTAAACTCTCTGATATGATTAATGGAATGTTGCCCACTATCATAGAAAGAAATCTAAATCTTATCATCAATGAAACTATCCTTCCTGCACTCAAAGAGCATAAGCAACTCATCCGAAAAGAGATTATGCAAAAAGTGCCTTTTGGAGCTGGATGGATTGTAAAAAGAGATGTAAATAGAACTATTGATATCATTTTAGATGAAAAAGTTCCTAAATTTGTAGAGGATAAGTCTAAACAAATCAATATTATTATTCAAGAAGTACTCGACACACAACTTATCAAATTTGGATATACCAACAGTGCAATCAACCAAAGAAAAGTTGATGATTTAATGAGTGGGGTACTTGCAAGTAATAACTTTAGTAAGTCTTTTGCAAAATCGATGGATATTTTTGCAGGTTCAATATTTGAAATGAAATTAAAAACTCTGCTACAAATTTTTAACATCACAAAATTATCTGAAATTTTTAATCTTTTTGAGCCAAATATTTTACCTATAGCCACTCTGCTAAACAAAAATATTAACTCCCAAAAAAAACAACTTATAAAAACTATCAAAAAACTAACCCAAGATGATATTGCATCAAGACTTTTAGAATCCTTGCAAATAAAAGATCTTTTAATTGGAGTTGATAAAGAGATGCTTCTGCGTGAATTTCACTACTTAGAGCAAAATCTCAAAAAATCAACAAAGATGCAAGAAGTCATTAAAAAAATTATTAACAACTTTATCACTATTTTTATGCAGCGTGAGTTCTTAGATAAGAAAGTTTTCAAAGAAGATATAGATAGATTTTTAAGTGATATCATTAAAGATAAAGAGGAACTTCGTGACATCTTGATACCATTTTTTCAAGAATTTATCTTAAACATCAATGAGATGTTAGATTTAAAACTCAAAAATCATATGCTTGATATTATCATAGACTCTGCGTTTGAGAGCATAAACGCAAAGATTGTGGAACTTATGGGCGCTGTAGACTTCAAAAAAGTAATCACAAAAGAGATACAAGAGATGCATCCTAAAGAGCTTGAAGATATGTTTTACTCTTTTGCAGGTCCCTATTTTAACAAACTCATACTATATGGTTCATTAGGATTTTTATTTGGTCTTGTTACGCTTGTTGGAGTGTAAAAACTATACATTCTCTTTAAAAAATTAAATGCAAGTAACTCTAAAGTTCAATTTAATCATTAGATATGTATAATACATCAAATTAAAAATGTATAAAGGATTTACTAATGGGTAAATATATAGAATTAACTGGTGCAAATTTTGAAGCAACTCTAGCAGAAGGTGTATCACTTGTAGACTTTTGGGCTCCTTGGTGTGGACCTTGTCGTATGATTGCTCCTGTAGTTGAAGAATTAGCTGATGATTATGATGGAAAAGCTAAAATTTGTAAGGTAAATACTGATGAAGAGCAAGATATTGCTGTTAAATTCGGAATTCGTTCAATCCCTACAATCATGTTCTTTAAAGATGGTGTGATGGTGGACCAAGTTGTTGGAGCACAATCAAAACAAGCTCTTGCAAGTACAATCGACAAACATTTAGCATAAGTAACACTTCCGTGAAAAAGCAGAGAGGAAAAAGTTTTCTCTCTCTTTCCACTCTTTTAGCCTCTTTTTTTGGTGCTGCCATGATAGCTGCCGCCTTTGCCTACTTTAATTACAAATTTTCAGAATATAAATTTATAAATTTTAAAGAATGGATTTTTTATGAAAAAAGTGATATCTTTGTCCCAAAAGCAAATAAATATATAGTAGTAATTTACTCTTCACGAGAAACTAATACTATGAATTTACTTGCCAATACTGATTTAAATATCCCCATACTCGCTATTGACTACTACAATAAAGTAAGAAAAAATACAAAAACCACAATATTTTTAAGAAGTGGTACAAATACCTCTTTAAAATTTATTCAAAGATTTAATATTTATAATTCCCCTTCAATTTTTATTATAAAACGGAACAAAGAGAGTCTTTATAAACAAGATAGTATGATACGTAAACTCGATAATTTAAAAGAGTTATCAAAAAATATTAATGAATTATAAGGAAAATATATGTCAATTTTAGATTGTGCAATCGTTGGTGGTGGACCAGCTGGGCTTACTGCAGGTCTCTATGCAACTCGTGGTGGATTAGAAAATGTAACTATGTTTGAAAAAGGTATGCCTGGTGGGCAAATCACTCAAAGTTCTGAGATAGAAAACTATCCTGGTGTAACTGGAGATATTACAGGAATGGACTTGATGATTCCATGGCCTGCACAATGTCAAAAGTTTGGTCTTATCCATGAAATGGTAAATGTAACGCAAGTGACTAAAAAAGATGATGTTTTTACCATACATAAAGAAGATGGAACAACAAGTGATGCACATAGTGTTATCATAGGAACGGGTTCATCTCCTCGTCGTGCTGGGTTTGCTGGTGAAGATGAATTTTTTGGTAAAGGTGTAAGTACTTGTGCAACATGTGATGGGTTTTTCTATAAAGGAAAAGAAGTTGCTGTTGTAGGTGGAGGAGATACTGCTCTTGAAGAAGCACTTTACTTAGCAAAAATCTGTGCAAAAGTTTACCTTGTACACAGAAGAGACACTTTTCGCTCAGCTCCAAATACAATAAATAGAGTAAAAAACACTTCAAATATAGAACTTGTTTTAAACTCTGTTCCTGATGAAGTTTATGGTGATGCTATGGGTGTTACTGGATTAAAAGTCAAAAACAAAGCTGGAGAGATTCGCGATATTGAAGTGCCAGGAGTATTTACATTTGTTGGAAATGATGTAAATAACCAGACACTTATTCAAAATGATGATAGTTTTTTATGTGATATGAATAACTTAGGACAAGTTGTTGTTGACTTAAGTATGAAAACTACAACACCTGGTCTTTTTGCAACTGGCGATATGCGTCAAGAAGCTCCCAAACAAGTTGTAAGTGCAGCTGGTGATGGTGCTGTTGCCGCTCTAAGTGCCATATCTTATGTAGATGAACTCTTAAACGCATAAGAAATTTGTAGTCAATATGTTATTTTATTCTACTATAATAAATAATAAATTTTAATACCAAGGAGTAAAAATGAAATTTTTACTGATACTTGTTTTTAGTTCTGTTTACCTTTTCTCGTCTAATGCATTCATTAGTCCTCATGAGCTAAGAGAAATGATTACTAAAAAGAATGTAGTCCTCATAGATACAACTGATGAAAAAACTTTTAATGCAGGACATATACCAAGTGCTCAAAGAGCTGATATATCAGATTTTAGAAAGCAAGTTGGTCCTTACCAGCTGATGAAATCTTCAGCTGACATCCAAAAAGTAGCACGCTCTTTAGGGATTAACAATGATTCAAAAGTCGTTTTTTATGGACACGACAAGCACAAAGAACTTTTAAAAGCAAGCTATATGGCATTAGCATTTGTAGCCAATGGTCTTAAGCATGTATCTATACTTAATGGAACATATGAAGGGTGGTTATTTGAGTATGAAGATTTTATCTCAAAAGCAAAAAATGAGAAAAAACAAGGTAACTTTACTGCTAAATACAATCCAAATATTTTAGTAGACTTAGAGTATGTTAAAAAAAATATTGGTAAAGTTCCTATGATTGAAGCACGCCCTATACGCTATTATAATGCTGAGGCACAATCAAGTGGTGTTAGAAGATTAGGACATATTGCAAAAGCACAAAGCAGTGCTTGGAGCAACAAGTTTAAGCCCAATAAAACTATTAAACCAAATCAAGAACTCGAAAAAATATATTTAGGTACAAACAATCTCAAACCTGAAAAAGAAGTAATCACTTACTGTACAGGTGGACTTGAGGCATCTATGAACTGGTATATATTAGACCAACATTTGAACTTTAAAGATGTAAAACTCTATGATGCATCTATGAGAGAATGGGGCAACAGAGATGACACGCCTATGGAAAAATAGCGCAGAGGTAGTACTATTTATCACACTGATATTTAGTGTACCTTTTCTTTTTTTCTTCGATGACAAGACAGCATTGATATGGACTATAATTGTCCCTCCTTTACCTCTTATTATCATTCTTATAGGATTTTCAAACTGGAGAAATATTTGTCCACTTGCTACAGTCTCAAAAATATCGCAAAAATTAAATCTAAACAATAAAAGAAAAGTACCTAAATGGTTTGAGAAAAATTTTTACTCTGTTCAGTATTTTGCACTTTATGCAGCTTTAGTATTTAGGATGACTACCTTAAATTTTAATGACTTTTATCTTATCTTGTTTTTTATTTTTATTTTTGTATCTGCTTTTGTGACAAATCTAATTTTCACAGGAAAAAGCTGGTGTAACTTTTTTTGTCCAGTTGGTGTTGTAGAGAGAATATATTGTGTTTCAAATGCAAAAAATTATGATCACAATTCAGCATGTCCAACATGTACAGCTTGTAAAAAAAACTGTCCTGACATTGACATGGAGAGCAACTACTGGAAAGAAAAAGAGAACAAACAAAAAAGTTTTGTATTTTACTCCTTTCCTGGTATGATTTTGGGGTTTTATCTCTATTTTTATCTGCAATCAGGAAGTTTTGAGTACTATTTTAGTGGCAACTGGACACATGATACACTTACTTTAATGAGTAGTGGATTTTTCTTTGCTACCTTTATTCCAATCATTATAGCTGCACCATTAGCCTTAGCTCTCTTTTCAGTCATTAGTTATTATCTTTTTAAATCTAGTGAAATTTTACTATGGAAGATGAAAATTTTTAAAGAACTTACTTATACTACTTTTGAGCATCGCATGAAAGTAACGGCAGCTTTTGTAGCTTTTAATACATTTTATGCTTTTGCCGGAGCACCATCGTATCAACATCATCCTATTTTATATACTATATTCTATTTTTTAGTTATTTTTTCCTCTACTGTTATTTTTTACAAAGAAATTTTTAGAGAAGAGAACTATTTTATCCAAGAAAGATTTGCCTTAAAAATTATCAAAAAATGGAATTATGACAAAACTATACCTGCTAATTTAACAGAAATCTATTACACTTATATCAATGATAACAAAGACGACGAGAAGAGACTTAACACATATAAAGAAAGTATTAGAGAGTTATTAAAAGATGGTATCTTAGATGAAAATAGTGAAGATGTAATTGAGCAATTACGCACACAAGTTGGTATCTCTAAAAAAGACCACTTTAATGTTATGCGAACAATTAAACTAAACAATGAGCATCTGTTTGATAAAAATATAGAAAAATCAAGTGAAAAAAGCTATCAAATACAGAGCTATAAAGAGATGATTCTTGAAGCATTAAACTCCCATGAAGAACTTGACATCAACTATATAAAATCTTTACAAAAACAGTTTCGTATCTCAGATGACTTACATAAAGAGATTATGCATAGTCTATTTAATACTGATGAAAAAATTCATTCCAATATTATTCAACTCGCAGAAAAAATTGAAAAACTTATAGAGTTACAAAATTTTATTTACGATGATGGCTCACGAGAAATTCATTATTTAAAGTATGCTATTCGAGCTAAATTTGGATTAGTTTCAAGAGATTTATTCTCCTTGCTTTTTGTTATTTATAAAGATAATAAAGATACATTAAATACACTCATTAAAATAGCAAAAGGGCAACAAATCCCAGATACCTTTGAGTTGTCAAAAGAAACCTTATCTTTTATGGATGATGATATAGCAGAAAAACTACTCTGTTTGAGAATGGAATTTACTGCTAAAAGTAAACAAGCAAGTAAAAATAAAAATAAAAATATATTAACAAATTTATTATCTCATGAATCTATTCAAATAGCCTCTGCAGCACTATTGGCTTTGCATATAAAATATCCTAAACTTGCATTAAATGTAAATTTTGAACCATTTACCGAGTGTAAAGATGCAAAAGTAAGCGAATTAGCATATAAAATACAATTAAATACTCAAAAACTCACCATCTTAGAGAGGATGATGTATCTAAATGATGTTACTATTTTTCATAATCTAACTTTTCACGAACTACAATTACTTGCAGAATCAACAACACTACAAGAATTTATACCAAAACACTATATTATAGAGCAAGGAGGCGTTGGTGACACTCTTTTTATTATACTATCAGGAAAAGCTAGTGTTCAAAAAGATGGAAAACAAATCAATATTATTTCAAATAAAGATTATTTTGGAGATGTTGCTATACTTGGAGACATCAAAAGAACAGTATCTGTCAAAACTATTAGTGAATTAACTGCACTTACAATCTCTAAAACAGTTTTTCAAAGGTTTCTTGATGAAAACCCTAAAACACACAACGAACTTATGAAAACAATCATTAAGAAACTAGTTGATATGCAAGCTAAATAAAGGTATCATTATAAAAAAATAAAGGTCTTAAGATGATTAAAGTTGGTGTATTTGGTGCAAGTGGTAGAGTTGGAAAACTTCTTTTAGAAAATCTAAAAGATGAAAAAGAGATGAGTCTTAGCACTGTATATGTTAGAAATAGTTTAGATTTTTCTATAGATCCTTCTGTGCTTGTGACATCAGATATGAAATCATTTTTAAATGCTTGTGATATCGTCATCGACTTTTCACTTCCTGATGCTTGTGAAAACCTACTAGAAGCTTCTATGAAAACACCTAAACCTTTAGTGATAGGAACAACAGGACTCAGCCAACACCAGCTGAACTTACTTAAACAAGCAAGTGAAATCATGCCTATTTTATATGCAACAAACATGTCTTTAGGTGTAGCACTTCTTAATAAACTTGTTTACCAAGCCTCGGCTGCACTTGAAGGTTTTGACATAGAGATTGTAGAGATGCATCATAGGCATAAAAAAGATGCACCAAGTGGAACAGCTCTAACACTTAGTGAGTCTGTGGCCAAAGGAAGGGCACTTGACATCGACAAAGTTCGTGTTAGTGGAAGAGATGGAAATATCGGCCAAAGAAGTAAAGATGAGATAGCGGTTATGGCACTTCGTGGTGGAGATATAGTAGGTCGTCACACAGTTGGTTTTTACAATGAAGGTGAATTTATAGAGTTAAACCACACAGCAACATCAAGAAGTACATTTAGTAAAGGTGCTCTTAGAGCTGCAAATTGGTTATCAAACAAAGAAGCAGGTCTTTATTCGATTAGTGACTGTTTAGAACTAAACTAGTTCTAAACGCAATCAGTTTTTAATCTAACCTAACTCTTACAGACTGCTCATGTGCAGTTAAGCCTTCAGTATTTGCTATTAAAGCACACTCCTCTCCAATCTCATTAATTCCTTTACTACTAAATGCAATAATAGAACTTTTTTTCATAAAATTCTCAACACCTAGAGGAGAGTAAAACTTTGCAGTTCCTCCTGTTGGGAGTGTATGATTTGGACCAGCTACATAATCACCTATCGCTTCTGGAGTATTATGTCCTAAGAAAATGGCTCCTGCATGTTTTATAGATGCTAAAAGCTCAAATGGTGAAGAAGTTGCCACTTCTAAGTGCTCAGGTGCTATCTCATTCATAAGTTTTACTGCTTCATCCATACTATTTGTCACGATGATGGCACCACGCTCCTCTATAGACTTTCTTGCTATCTCTTGACGAGGAAGTTTTACCAGCCAGTTCTCTATCTCTACTTTTACCGCATCAGCTAATTTTTGTGATGGAGTGATTAAGATAGAACTTGCCATCTCATCATGCTCAGCTTGAGAGAGAAGATCAATCGCTAAGTGATTTGCGTTGGCACTATCATCAGCTAAAATACCTATCTCGCTTGGTCCTGCTATCATATCGATGTTTACTTCACCAAAAACCATTTTTTTAGCTGTTGCTACGAAAATATTTCCAGGTCCTGTTATAACATCTACTTTTGGAATTGTCTGCGTTCCATAAGCCATGGCAGCGATGGCACTTGCTCCACCGACCTTATAAACTTCACTCACACCACAAAGATGACATGCTGCAAGTAAAAGTTCATTCGGCTCATTATCTGGTGTTGGCGTACAGATAATTATCTCTTTTACTCCTGCTACTTGAGCTGGAATAACATTCATAAGAAGTGAAGAAGGATATGCTGCTTTACCACCTGGAATATATAGCCCTGCACTATCAACAGGTGTCACTTTTTGCCCTAAAATAGTTCCATTTTCTTCTGTATCAAACCATGATTTTGGTTTCTGTTTTTGGTGATAAGTTTTGATTCTATCATAAGCCAAATGAAGTGCATCTCTAAGTTTAACATCTATCTTTTCGTATGCATCTTTCATGGACTTTGTAGAAATTTTCATATCTTCATCACTCTTTGGTGTCCAGTTATCAAACTTTGATATATGATTTTTTAGTGCTTCATTTTTATCAGTTTTTATCTCTTGAATTATTCCACCGACAATACTAGAAACATGCTCCATATCCATCTTGCCACGATCAAGTAAAACATCAAAATTTTGCTTAAAATTGTCATCATTTACATTTATAAATATCATTTTTTCTTTCCATTTCCTATGCTATCAAATTTCTTTTTAACAGACTCCAGTCCACCTAAAAAACTATCTGCTCCTATAGCTCCAGCTACAGGTTGATACATTGGATCACCGTCTGGGAGTAAAAACCAAGTTGAAGGTGTACTTCCTTGATACATTCCAGCAGGGATATAATCTCTCTCATCAGTATAAGAAGTTACAGAAATAAAATCTTTGTTTAAAGCTTTTATCACTCTGTCGTCAGAAAATGTAGTCTCTTCTAAGATTACACAGTACTTACATGTATGTCTTGATATAACAAACATGACAGGCTTGTTTTCTTTTTTTGCTGTTGTGATTGCAGAGTTATAATCTTTCGCCCAGTTGATTTGATTTGCCATTAAAGCACTTGCAAGAAGCAGAGCCATTATAAAAATTTTACGCATGTTTTTTTACCTTTTTTAGTAGTTCTTTTGAACAATTTATTGCACTTTTTTTAGTTACATCTATAACTATATCAGAAAGTTTTAAATACTCTGGTCTTCTTAAATCATAAAGTTTTTTTGCAGCTTTCAAGTCACTTAAAAGTGGTCTTTTTTTAAGTTTTCTAGTTGCGTTTGGATGTTTTTTTATTCTTTTAATAATTTCATCAAATGGAGAATCAAGAAAAATAACAGTCCCTATCTTTTTAAGATTTTTCTGTTTGTAAAATCCACCACCAGTTGAGATAAGTGTATTTTTTACACTTTGTTCTAACCAAAAAGCCACTTTTTTTTCTAAAGTTCGAAACTGTTCTTCACCATTTTCTTCAAAAATTTTTTTTACTTTTTTATTTTCCATACTCTCGATTAAATCATCTGTATCAATGCTCATATATGTAGAATTTTTTGCGACTTCTCGAGCAATACTGCCCTTTCCCACACCCATGAAACCAATCAAAATAATATTTTTCATACTTTTTAAACCTTACTCACTTTTTATAAATGATATTATACAATAAGTCTATAAGTGTTTAATAACAAAAGGTATAATAAATTCTTAAAATCACATTACTGGACTATGCATGAAAAATAAAAATTTTATAACACTTGGCTTTGCCTCTGCAACTGTTGCGTTTACGCTTCTTTTATCTTCAAATCTTTTTGGTGAAGCTTCTGTAAAGTCTGCCCAAGCTACAAGACTTGAGTCTTACGCAAAATTTACAAAAGTACTTGACATAGTTGAAGAGTATGATGTTGATGAGATAACAATTGAAGAACTTATCGATAAAGCACTTGATGGGATGATGAAAAATCTTGATGCACACTCAAACTACATGAAAGAAAAAGATTATAAAAATCTTCAGATTCAAACAAAAGGTGAGTTTGGTGGACTCGGTATCACTGTTGGCATGAAAGACGGTGCACTTACTGTTATCTCACCAATCGATGGGACACCTGCAGACAAAGCAGGCTTAAAAGCTGGTGATATTATTTTAAAAATTGATGCAAAATCAACAATTAGTATGACGATTGATGAGGCAGTTTCACTTATGAGAGGAAAAGTTGGTGACCCTATCGATGTTACTATTGTGAGAAAAGGTGAGATGAAACCACTTAAAATACATATAGTTCGTGGAATTATCACAATAGAATCTGTACATGCTAAAAAAATAGGAACAGATGCACTCTACATCAGAGTTGCAAGTTTTGATCAAAAAGTAGCTAAAGATGTAGCTGCGTCCATCAAGAAAAACAAAGCAACTACAAAAGGAATTATCTTAGATTTAAGAAATAACCCTGGTGGACTTCTAGATCAAGCTGTAGATTTAGTTAATTTGTTTGTTAGTGAGGGCGATATCGTTTCTCAAAAGGGGCGACATAAACGAGATGACAAAGTATACTCAGCATCTTCAAGCACAACTATTACAGAAGTGCCAATGGTTATTCTCATCAATGGAGGAAGTGCAAGTGCTTCTGAAATTGTAAGTGGTGCACTTCAAGACCATAAGCGTGCAGTTTTACTAGGAGAAAACACTTTTGGAAAAGGAAGTGTTCAAGTCATCCTCCCTATCACTAAAACAGATGCAATCAAACTAACTATTGCTAGATATTATCTTCCAAGTGGCAGAACAATTCAAGCAGTTGGTGTTAAACCAGACATAGTAGTCGCTCCTGGTGAAGTTACAACACATAAAAATGAGTTCGCAATCAAAGAAGCTGACTTAAAAGATCATTTAGAGAAAGAACTTGAAAAAGTTGATGGTAAAAAAGATGGTAAAAAAGCTGATAAAAAAGCAAATAAAGATATAATTACACCAGAAATGCTAAACAAAGATATACAACTAAAAGAAGCTGTTGATATAATTAAAGCCTTAGCAATTATAAAAGGATAAACTTTAATGAAAAAAAGAGAACTACTTTACGAAGGAAAAGCTAAAAGACTATTTTTAACTGATGATGAGAACTTAGTGATTTCAGAATTTAAAGATGACTTAACTGCGTTTAATGGTGAAAAAAAGTCAAGTGAAACTGGAAAAGGTGCCTTGAATAATAAAATTTCAACAGAACTTTTTAAACTTTTAGAAGAAAATGGAATCCCTACTCATTTTGTTAAAATGATAGATGACAACCATATGCTCCATACCAAAGTGGATGTTATTCTTATTGAAGTTATTGTTCGCAATATTGCAACAGGTTCTCTCTCTCGGAACCTTGGTATAGAGGATGGAAAAATCCTTCCATTTACTCTTGTTGAATTTGACTACAAAGATGATGCTTTAGGTGATCCAAAACTAAATGATCAACATGCCTTAATCTTAGAATTGGTTGAACATCAAGATGAGCTCGATAAACTTCGTCGTATGGCACGCCAAGTGAATGATATCTTAAAGCCTTACTTTGCACAAAGAGGTCTTAACCTTGTAGATTTCAAACTCGAATTTGGAAAAGATTCTAGCGGTAATATTATCTTAGTTGATGAAATATCACCTGATAATTGCCGTTTTTGGGACATAAAAAGTGGCGAAAAAATGGATAAAGATAGATTTCGTCAAGGTCTTGGCGGAGTAACCGTAGCTTACGAGCAAGTATTAAATAGAATATTAGGAAAATAGTTAATGAAAGCAATAATAAATATATCTCTTAAAGCTGGTGTGTTAGATTCTCAAGGAAAAGCAGTACATCATGCATTAGATTCACTTAATTTTTCTAGTGTTAATGATGTTCGTATAGGTAAACAAGTTATTTTACAATTAGATACTGATGATAAAACAGAAGCCATGGCTGATGTTACAAAAATGTGTGAAGAACTTTTGGCAAATACTGTTATAGAAGATTACCAAATAGAGCTAGTATAATGAAAGTTTCTATACTCCAATTTCCTGGGACAAACTGTGAGTATGACACACAGCATGCTTTTGAGGCGCTTGGTGCTACTACTGAAATAGTATGGCATAAATCCAAAACTATCCCATCAGATACAGACTTACTAGTTGTTGCTGGTGGTTTCTCTTATGGTGATTATCTTAGAAGTGGTGCTATTGCCAAGTTTAGTCCTGTTATGAAAGCTCTTAGTGCTTATGCAGACAAAGGTGGAAAAGTTTTAGGTATATGCAATGGTTTTCAAGTCTTAACAGAAACTGGTTTACTTCCAGGTGCACTTAAACGCAATGATGGTCTTCATTTTATTTCTAAATATCATCACCTCAAAGTAGAAAATAGTGACAATGTTTTTTTAGAAAAATTAAATAATGGTGATATTGTAAACATTCCTATCGCACATCATGATGGGAACTATTTCATAAATGAAGATGGACTAAAAGAACTCTATGAAAATAATCAAGTTCTACTTACTTATACAGATGCAGATGGAAATGTTAAAAATCCAAATGGTAGTGTAGACTCTATTGCTGGTGTTTGCAACAAAGAAAAAAATGTATTTGGTCTTATGCCTCACCCTGAACGCGCTATGGAAATTTTACTTGGTTCTGATGACGGTGTTTTAATGCTAGAGGGATTTTTAGCATCGTAATGAAACACCTTTTACTAGCTCTTTTATTTACACTATCACTTTTTGCCCAAAAAGTAATCTATCTTAGCTATGATAAAGTACCTCAAAGAGTTATAAAAGGTGAGATAGCCTCTTTTACTATAAAGTCTATCTCAACTGTAAGTGAATTTCCAGATATTAGCTATGAAATTCCACAAACATATGGTATCAAAATCTTAGATGAGTTTCCTCTGCGTGATTCACGAGGAAAATACTTCTACGATACATTTCATTTTTTAACAACAAGTAGCAGTGCTAAACTTCCTGATATTAAGGCTTCACTCATTGGTACTAAGGATTATGATTCTTCTATCCTTAAAGGTACTAAATTAAATGTTATTACACTTAACCCTAAAAAAAACTTTTCAAATGTTATTGCAAACTTTATGGAGTTAGCTGATTATAAAACAAGCAGTTATGATGACAATCACAATATCGTTGTCTTCGTAATATCCGCGTTTAATGCTAATATAAAAACAATGAACTTTAAAGGAGTAAAAAAACAAGGCATAGAATCTATTAGCGAATCTTACGATGAGTCTAGGATTACTTATTATCTTGTATTAAAAAAAGAGATACAAAAGTTTTCTTTTTCTTATTTTAATCTGCTTAAAAATAGATTTCAAATGATTAATGTTCCTATTGTTGTGGTTGATGATAGTGTAGTCACGCAGAGTGACTTAAAACCAAAAGACCAATCACATGAACTACTAAAAGTAGAGATAGCAGCAGTCATCTCATTTCTTGCATTTTTGTTTATACTTTGGAGAAAAAAGTACATCTACCTTATTTTTGTTTTACTTCCAATTATATATATTGCTTATACTTGGGCACCCCAAAAAGATGTTTGCATCAAACAAGGGAGTCAGATTCACTTACTTCCTGTAAATAATGGTACAATCTTTGAAACGACTCCAAACCAGTACAATTTACCAAAAGAGGGTAATGTAAAAAATTTCGTAAAAGTAAAACTAAAAAACAACAAAATAGGTTGGGTTAAAAATGAAGATATTTGCTCATATTAATTGGTTCATAGCAACGGTAATTATATTTATTGGGATTACTTTTTCCATCATTTTTTACTTTATCATTCCTCGACCATATGCTAGAAAAACATCTGCTTGGTTTATTAGGCTTAGTATTTTTTTTAGAACCACCATCAAAGGAAATCCTGACCCAAAAGTACAGATGTTTTTAGTGAATCATCAAAGTGATTTAGACATTGGTATCATGGAAACAAGCACAGAAAAAGATTTGGCTTGGGTTGCAAAAAAGGCACTTTTTGATGTTCCATTTTTTGGTCTTGCTATGAGTTTGCCAGAAGATATTGAAGTCCACAGAGAGAGCAAAATTTCCCTTGTTAAACTTCTTCGTGCTTCAAAAGATAGACTGGGTAAAAAAAGAGTTATCACGATGTTCCCAGAAGGTACTCGTTCAAGAACAGGTAGAATGTTACCCTTTAAATCTGGTGCAAAAGTTATCGCAGACAAGTATGGACTTAGAGTACAACCTGTTGTTTTAGTTAAGACCATGAGTTGTTACGATATCAAAAGATTTTATTATTCTCCCAAAAATATTACCGTTGTTTACATGGACTCTTTTGTGGCAGATAAATCAGATAAAAACTGGTTAAATGATTTAAAAATAAAAATGCAGAAGGTTTATGATGATGAGTTGGCAAACGATTCTAGCCATAGGTAGTGGGGGTTTCATAGGTGCTCTCTCTCGTGCTTATATAAACGGTCTTATCTCACATAAAGTTCCTCATGACTTACCCTTTGGTACACTTGGGGTGAACCTTATCGGTAGTTTTATTATGGGTCTTCTAATCTCATACTTTATGTTTACAACAATTTTTTCTGTACATGCTAAATCATTTATGACCACAGGTATCTTAGGTGCTTTAACAACCTACTCTACTTTTGCTATCGAGAGTTTTTTACTCTTACAAGGTGGAAGTATCGCTTTGGCAGTTGCCAATATTTCACTTAATGTTATTGGCTCCATCTTTATGGCAGGAAGTGGTTACCTCATTATTCAAAAGGTAATGGCATAGCTTTGAAGCCTAAACCATTCTAGGGCTAGTGGTGTACGTTATTTTGAGGTTCAATAAAAAATGAAACTATCAAAGCAATAGTTGCTATCAAAGCTCCTAAAACATAATATGTCATTTATCTAGTTTACAAGTTCCATTAACTTTCCACATGACCTGCATTAATCCCTATATAGGTTATAGTAATTACAAAAAATGCTATTGTTGCTACTACAAGTAATTCCATTACAGTTCCTTTAAGCTTTTAATTTTCTTTTTTATGTTTTTATCTATTATAATAACCGACAAAGTTAAAATAATTATAGCGATAACATCACTAATAATTTTAAAGTTTTATGAAATTTCATAATTATTTATCAGCCAACTTATTAAACCAATTGTTGTGATAACTATAATACCAAGCCAGACTTTTAAATAATTCAATTCTTCTTTAATTTCATCTATTTTAGCCATGTGCTATTATACTGACTTTTCTATTAATCCGTAGTAATTAATATCTAAATTGATTTAGAGTTATCCAACAATACAGGAATAAAGAAAAGTGATACTATCACTGCTGCAATTGTTCCAGATATAAGAGCAACACCTAAACCACCAAAAACAGGGTCACTTGTTAAAAGTGCAGAACCAAGGATGATTGCAATGGCTGTTAGCATAATAGGTTTAGCACGCGTTGCACTCGCTTGTGCGACTGCTTTTCTTTTTTCTACACCCTCTTTAATAAGTCCTTGAGCAAAATCAACCATAAGAAGAGAGTTTCTTGAGCTAATTCCCATAAGAGCAATAAATCCAATAAGTGATGTAGCAGTTAAGAAGAAGGTCTCAATTGTAAAAATATCAGCTACCCAATGTCCAACAATAACACCAATAATAGATAAAAAACTCCCTCCTAAAATAATTCCACTTATGGCAAAAGATTTATAATAGATAACAAAGACAATAAAGATAAGCACAAGAGCAGCGATAAACGCAGTACCCAAATCTCTAAAAGTATCAAGCGTTACCTTCATCTCTCCATCAAAACGAACTAAAGATTTTTCACCTGTTAGTTTGTTTGTAAGTTTTAAGTCAAACATATAAGTACTTAGTCCTAGTTGTTCCTCAACATCATAACCCTCACTAAAAAGTTCTATCATTATTTTTCTAGCCTCTAAAAGAGGATAAACTTGACTTACCATATCTGTCTCAGCCGTTACATTTACCATCGTTTTTAAATCTTTATGATAAATCATAGACTCTGATTCTGACTCCTCCACACTTACAAGCTCTGTAAGTGGAATCATTAAGCCCTGCTTATTCATAAGTTTTAATGCACCTAGCTTAAACTCTAAGTTCTGTAAAGTATCTTCATCTAAACTTCTTGAATCATCACTTAGTCTTACAAAGATAGGGATTTGAGTGTTTGAGTTTTGAGTACTTTTAACTCCAACACTAGCTCCTTCAAACGCAAGATATAAAATCTTATTTATCTGTGAAACACTTAATCCACTTTTTGTAATTTTTTCATTATTAAGAGTCAGCTTGTACTCATTATAAGTACGATTTGCCATAATATCTATATCTACTAAACCATCTGTTGTATCTAAAATAGTAGCTACTTGCTTAGATAAAGTATCTATCTCTTCGTTGTTATCTCCATAAACTTCTACAACAAGTGAAGCAAGCATTGGAGGACCTGATGGCATCTCAATAAGCTTCACTGTAGTCGGTTTATCTATATCTTCACAACTATCTTGGATAATTGGTCTAAGTCTATGTACAAGATTAAATGATTTTTCTTCTCTTTCATGCTTACTTGTTAGATTTACAACTATTTCTGCAAATTGTTCACCTTTTTTTAAGGCACTCCCTTTAACAAGTCCTGCATAATCCAGTGGTGCACCCTCACCTAGGTAAAGTTCCATGTCAGTTACAACTTTTTCTTTTTTTAATATATCTGTTACGCATCTAGAAACTTTTTTTGTTTCTTCGATTGAGCTTCCTTTGAGAGTATCAATATAAATAGTGAAGGTATCTGCACTTTTACTTGGAAGCATTTTTACTAAGACAGCTTCTGATGGTATCATCATAATTGATGCCACTAAAGATAGAAAAACAAGTGCAATGATTAAGATTTTTTTCGACCGAGAAGTTAAAATATTGTATATCAAGTTTTCAAATTTACTAGTTTCTTTATGACTCATTACTTTTTCTCCATCTTTAACAATTTTTTACTCAAGTATGGAACAAAGATATATGCCACAACAAGTGAAGCTATCAGTGCTACGGGGACATTAAGAGGGATTGGTTTCATAAAACTACCCATCATTCCCCCAACAAATACCATAGGCACGATAGTTAGAACGATGGCAAGCGTTGCAATATTCGTCGGTCCACCTGTCTCATCTGTTGCTTTTATAAGCAAAATATCCATGGATTCGTGTTCTATACTGTCATCATGAAGATGTCTATGAATATTTTCAATTACAATAATACCCGCATCAACCAAAAGACCCAAAGAAAGTAAAAAGGCAAAAAGAGTAATCCTGTTGATAGTCTGCCCACTCATGTAAGCCACAAAAAGCGTAATAGCTAAAATAGCTGGGATAGTAAAAGTAACTATAAGAGACTCTCTCCATCCCAAAAACACAACTAACATCACAAAAATAATAGCAATAGTTATAACAATATGGTGCACTAACTCATCAACTGCCACATCTGCTCTTGTTCCATAATCTCTTGTGATTTTATAGCTAATTCCTAACTTTTCTAATTCTACTTTTTTATCTTTAAGATACTCTTTTATTTCATCTGAGACTTCCACTGCGTTTGTTCCTGCAAGTTTCGCCACAGTTAAAGTCACTTGGTCTCGTTGTGTGCCATCTTTAAGTATAATACTTGCACTTTGTTTGTTTTGTATATCTATACCTGCACTGACATCAGCAATATTTTTTAAATAGATAGGGCTTCCCATATACTGTGCAACAATGATATTTTGTACATCTTCAACAGATTCAAGAACATCTTTGATACTCATAATCACCAAATCATTTGATTTAGTTTTTGCTGTAATATTAGGAGTTCTCACAGCTATGGCTTTAATACTCTGGACAACTTGACCCAAAGAGAGATGATAACCATCAAGTTTATGGATATCAACATTTACATTATATTGCTCTTTTCTCTCTCCCTTAAGATCTGTTTGAGAGACATTATCTAAAGCGTTGATAGAGAGTTGCATGGCATAAATAGTTGAGAGATACTCTTTATAAGATTTATTCTTGTTTGTTTGATAAAATGCAATATTTACAATCGGAATACTAATATCAATATCAAATGGTTTTATAATAGGTTGCATAATATCTTTTGGCATAGCATCCATATTTTGCATGATTTTATCATAAAGTTTTAGATTTGATGTTTCTCTATCTTCTCCTATATAGTAGACTATACTCACAACTGCTGCGTTTGGCATACTCATAGAGTAGATATGCTCAACTCCGGAAATCTCTCGAAGTTTTTTCTCCAAAGGCTCTGTGATAATTTTGTTGATTTCTTTTGGTGTTAAACCAGGAGCTGGGATGATAATACTTCCTGCACTAATATCTATTTTAGGATCTTCTTCTCTTGGCATCATCTGCAAAGCAACAACACCAAGTGCTATGATAAAAACAGCTAAAACAACTGTTAGAGTATTAAGTAAAAAATCTTTTGCTAATTTTCCAGCACTGTTTGTTGTTTTTATCTTAGAAATTTCATCTTCAGTCATCTTACTGTACCGCTATCTCAACAGTTGCATACATTCCAGGGTAAACTGCTACATGAGGATGTTTAAATGAAACCTTTATTTTAAATGTATGTGTCATTGGATTTGAACTAGGGATGATTGCTGAAACTTTTCCAATACTTTTGAGTTTTACAGAAGGTATCTCTACTGATACTTTAGAGCCATACTTCACAAAGCTAAGATTACTCTCTGCTATCTCTACTACAATTTTTAGTTTACTCAAATCAGATAAAACAATTGCTGGCATTCCTGGCATTGCCATCTCACCTGCTTTAATACTTTTTTTAACTATTACACCATCGTTTGGTGCTTTAACATTAAGGTATTTATATTGATTTTGTACTTCTTGAAGTTTTGCTTTTGCTTGGTTAAGTTGTTGTTTTGATATCTCAATCATGTCACTTAAATTTTTTGCAGCAAGTTCAAGGTTTTCTACTTCAAACTTTGAAACCATATCTTTTTTAAGTAACCTTCTGTTTCTGTCTAAATTTAATTTCACATTAATATATTGGTTTTGATGCATTTGTACACTTAGTTGTGCTTCTGAAATTCCTAGTTTTACCTGTGAAAGTGCAGAATCAATCTCTCGGGAGTCGATAGAGTAAAGCAGTTGCCCTTTTTTTACCATATCACCTTCTGAAACTTTAACATCTGTAACGAAACCCATAAAACGACTTGTTATCATTTTCTCATTATCTGAAATAACATTTCCAGAAAGTGTAAGGTTTTGAGCAAAAACTGTTAGTGTTAACATTATTAGCAAAGAGAGTATCTTCATTATATTTTCCTAATATTAATATTTAGTTATAATTTTTATAATTATACACTATTATATGCAAACAAATGCTTAAAAATAAAATATAGCTGAATGTACTTGAAGTTTAAAAGAGAAAAATAGTAAAAAGATTGTTGAATCATTAAGAAGAAGAGTTCTCAAAGCAAGAACTGCTTTGAGAAGTGTTAAAAAATAAAAACTATAATTAGTCAGTAATTTTTTTGTAAACACCTTTAGCTGCACCAGCCATAACTACCATTGGAACAGTTCCAACAGCCATACCAGCACCAGCTGCTTCACCCATGTAACCAGCTAATTTTTCGATTAACTCAGCCATTTTAGTTTCACCACCAAAACCACTAACGATTACTTTTGCTTTATCTGAACCAATTTCACGAGCTGCAGTGATGTGACCATCTAATGCTGTAAGTGCATTTACTACTGTTGCTTCTGTTGCGTCCATTTGTGCTTCTGCGATATCTACTAATTTATTTGTTGCCATAATTTAATTCCTTATTTTATTAAAAATTTTTTTTAAGCTAAATCCTTCATAACTGAATGATTGCTTACTGAAATTATAAGCTATATATGTTTAAATATAACTTAAATGTATATTTATAATAGTAATTATCTATCTAAGGGCTTTATAATTACAAACTGTCACATTATTGTTACATTTATTATAATTATGTAACAATAATGTGACAATTAAGAAAATATTAATATTATTTCAACTACACTTGTGTCAAGCTTTGCAATAAAGGTTTCAATTCAAGAGTATGTAATACTATCTTTATTGGATATCTTAAATCATAAAATTGCAATACTAAGGGGTATTATATGACACATGTAAAAACTAAAATGATGGCTGTAGGAGCACTTTGGACGCTTCTTACAACTGGACTGTTCGCTGGAGTACCAGTTGATCTTGCTTATCCAAGTGGGGAACTTAAAGATGCTAATAAAATTATGGAAAATGTTTACTTCGTAAATCACTTCTATGCTTTTAAAAACTACTCTATTGAAAAGAAGAGAAGAACGATTACAGTTCTTGTTAAGAAATCAAAGGGTAAAAAACCACTAACAGATACAGTTGAGAGATATCTTAACAATGAATATCTTGGGGATAAGACTGTAAAAGCAAAAGACCTTGCAATCTTCCGTTCTGGAAAGATGAAGGGAACTGGTATGCTTATTACAGATTATGAAGACGATAAGCGTTCTCAAGAATATCTTGTATGGTTACCAGCTCTTCGTAAGATTCGTCGTTTTGCACAACCTGCGCATGATGATGCTTGGGGTGGAACTGACTTTACATTTGGTGATGTAACACTTCGTAAACCTATGCATGAAACACATGAGTTAATGGCTACGGAAACATTTGGTAAAAGAGTGCATGTATTGCACATACCAAAAGGGCAACAAACTAGTACAACTAAAAAACTTCCTGATGGAACAGACGAATATAAAGGTAACAAAGTTTACAAAGTAAAAAGTACAACAAAATTTTCTGGATGGTGGTATGACTACCGCATCACTTATGTAGATACAAAAAACTTTTCTGACTATTTAACTGAGTATTATAAAAAAGGTAAGCTTGTTAAAACATTAGAGAAAAACTGGAAAACTATAGAAGGTCAAAAAGATCCTCGTGCACTTCGTTGGTTTACTTGGTATGCAAAGACGATGGAAACAGGGCATGAAACAATGGCTTATATCCCTAAAAAAGTTACAAAGTATAACACTTCTTTAAAAAGTAAGTTGTGGTCTAAAAAAACTTTAACTAAAATTAAGAAGTAAGGATTAAAAATGAAAATTAAGAAAATTGCACTATCACTAGCATCAGTTGCTTTGTTGGCAATGCCATCATATATCTTAGCTGATGATATTGATGCCGAGGAAGATGAATACGAATTTCCAATTGATATATCAGGTGAACTGATTGGTAACTACAGTGTATTTACAAATAGTGGGGAAACTCACAATCCTGAACAAAACGCAGATGGAAGTAATGTAAGACATAACATTGGTTCTCAAAGAGTAGCTGAAGTAAAAGCAAGGTTATACTTAAATCAAGAAGTAACTAACAATTTCAGTTGGCATGGTGAGCTAGACTTTAACAAAGATTGGGCAGCGATAGATGGGTATAGAGATACTCGTATAAACTCTCAGTTTGATTGGTTACGCGAACTCTATGCAGATATCGAAGTTGATGATTTCTCATTTAGACTTGGTAAACAAGTAGTTGTATGGGGAAAAGCTGATGGTGTAAAGTTTCTTGATATCATCAACCCAACTGACTTCCGTCACTGGGGACAAGACTCCATGGAAGACAGCACTATCCCACTATGGATGATTAATGCTGAGTATGCCATAAATGATAACTCATCATTTCAAATGATTTATGTTCCACAAGTAAATGTAACAAACCAAATCCCAGGACTCTATAATCCTGAAACAGGTGA